>CALNBW010000197.1 GCA_937874815.1 uncultured Bacillota bacterium
ACTGTCACAGAGGCGGACGTAGAAGAGTTGCGGCAACGCGGGGGAAAACTACTCGTAACTGGTTCACCAGAGATAAACGGTCGCTCCTTTGCTACTAACGTTTTGGAGGCCGCGCTGGTGGCGGTCTCTGGCAAGAACCGCCCTTTAAGCCATGAAGAATATGATGCCATGCTTGACCAAATGGGCTACCGGCCGCGCATGGAATATTTGCAGCTCGATAGCTAGGCTCATGTTTTCTTAACGCGTGGGTAAAATTAAAAAGAGGGCCAGCCGCCCTCTTCGTTCCAATTAGCCTTGCTGTTGACTGTTAACCATTGCCTCTTGCGCCATTTTTACCAAACGGCGCACCATATGGCCGCCAACGGCACCGCATTCACGGGATGGAATATTACCCCAGTAATCTTCCGACCCCTGATAGACTGGGATACCTAGCTCTGCCGCAATTTCGTACTTCATATCGTCTAATGCTTTGTGCGCGCCAGGCACAAGCTGACGACCGCTGGTATCGCTGCCTTTTGCCATGCTTATCTACCCCCTTTCATTAGTTAGATTGCCCGCGGAGCAAGCGGCTCATGTTGCAGAAATAAAGGCAGCGATGCTAGTTTTTACGCAGTAATTCTTGCACGGCAAATAAAAAAGTCTGACTCGTGTTTGCGAGTCAGACTTTTTTATTCCGCACTGCTATCGGCGATAGCGCTAGCTTTGCTACTAGCCAATTCCACCCAACGCACCTCGAACTCGTCCGGGTTAGTTTGGCACGTCACCAGCCTAAATGTTTCATTTAGCACATCATCAACAGAGCTAGGTTCTGCCACCATCAGTACTACCTGAGGCTGTAACAGACACTCGGGATATTCGCGCAATAGCCAGATCTCCGCTATATGCCGGATCCCACTGTTGATACGGCGCCCCTTACGATAGCGCACCACATTAGAGATGTTTTTATGCAAAGCTGCGGCTAAGGCGATTGCCGCTTGCTCTTGTCGACAAATGACAACAATGGCTTCCATACTGACACCCTTCCCATAACAATTGCACACGTGCATTATTCTATGTCATACTAATCGCGTCTGCAAGAGAAGGAACAGTTGGTAACCAATGCTTAATAACATTGCTTATTATGCCCTACAACCGCATAATTGGTGTAAGGATTAGTT
The DNA here is from genome assembly GCA_937874815.1 of uncultured Bacillota bacterium. Lineage (GTDB taxonomy): Bacteria > Bacillota > UBA994 > UBA5500 > UBA5500 > UBA5500. The sequence goes on from CALNBW010000197.1 coordinate 1,158, forward strand.
CAGAAAGGGCTGATAGGAATGACAGAGCAAGAACGTGCAGCTAGCCTGCCTGAACTGCTGCGTTTTTTTGCGCCACTGGCTGTTACCTGGATGCTGATGATGTTTACCCACACTATCATCAGTGCCGGGCTTGCCCGCACCAGTAACCCCACCATCGCTACAGCGGCTTATGCCATCGCCCTAAGCTTCGGCGACATATTCGAGGCACCTTTGGTCATGATCAGGCAGACTGGTATCGCCTTTATCACGGGGCGTGAAAGCTTTCAGACCGTCCGCCAAGTAACATTAGTCACCATAGCCGTCTTCATGGTCATCGTCTCCGCTATTGCCTACATACCGCCCCTAACCCGTTTCACATTCCAAAACATCCTGGGGGTAACAGACGACTTGTATACCGCGGCCGTGTTGGGGTTTCGGGTCACTATGTTCTTTCCATTGGTCAGCGGCTTGCGCAGTTTGTATCAAAGCGTCATCTTGGTCAATCGGCGCACCATCTATATTTCGCTTGGGGTTATTGTCCGAGTTATCTTTGTGGCTTTAGTAGTTTATGGCCTGGTCCGCACTGGCCTAGTTCCCGGAGTGCTAGTAGGAGCTATCGCCATAGTGGGTGCAGTCTTAGCCGAAGCTATTCCCGCCTATCATTTCGGTTCCCGCCTTTTGCAGCCAGACACGGGCACCCCCATAGCTAAGCAGACAGTCTGGCGCTTCTATCTGCCCCTAATTGCTTCATCATTGTTCGTAACCATGGGGAAACCATTCATCAACGCTGGGCTAACCCGTATGCCTCAAGCAACTGTATCGTTAGCTGCCTTCAGCGTCGCCTCGTCGCTAGCCGGTATACTGATCAGCCCATCCCATAACATTCATCAGTTAACCATGGTCTTTGGCCGTTCGCGGCAAAACTTGCCGCTAGTGCGCAAGTTCGCCATTAGCTTCTCGCTCCTTACAACCGGTCTATTACTGCTCGTTTCCTTTAGTCCGCTGGGAACCTGGATCCTCACCGGACTGATTAACATACCCCAAGAAATGCTGGCCCCAACCCAACTGGCCCTAAGTGTCCTCACCTGCTTCCCTCTGCTGATCGGCTGGCTAGAATACAACACTGGCATCTTGTTGCTAAACCAGGCTACGGGAATAATCAGTCTGGGCAAGACGCTAAATCTTCTCGGTACGATCGCTTTTGTGCTACTACTAGCTTCCCGTTTACCCGGCCCCATTGCCGCCCCCTTAGCACAGGTGGTTGGCCTGGGCTGCGAAGGGCTAGTGCTACAAGTTGGCATGCGCTACCTTGGTACCGGCAAGAGTAGGAGTAGGCCTGCCAGGCAGCTGGGAGCCTAAAAAACGCTCAGTTGCAGCAAGCGGGAAAGATCAACTAACGCTTGCACGCCTGCTTTGCTATTACCTTTTTGATCTAAGGCGGGAGCGATCACACCGATGCCCAGCTCATGCCCCGGTGCCGTAGCCATAATTGCCCCCGAAACGCCACTTTTAGCAGGAATACCTACCTTAACCGCGAACTCGCCGGTCGCATCATACATGCCACAGGTATACATGAAAGTGCGAGCAATGCGCAGCACTTCTGGGCTCAACGCTGGTTCCGCCTCCGGGCCTAATGCCAGGCGGCGCGCCAGCGTTGCTAAGCCTATTACATCGGTCTCAATTGAGCATTGCCGAAAATAGAGGTCAAGTATCTCGTCCACATCTCCACAAACAGCGCCGATATCACGCAGAAAGTAGCCAATAGCCCGATTGCGATCACCAGTTGCTTTTTCCGACCGATAGACCCGCTCATTAAAACTGATTCGTTCCTCGCCGGCTATCGCTTCGATATAATTGTACAAACGCTGAAAACGCTCAGCCACACTATCCCCCTTGATCAGAGCTGTCGTGGCAATCGCGCCCGCATTGATCAATGGATTAAGGGGGCGTAGCGAAGCAAACGTTTCCAACTTAACAATGGAGTTAAAGGCATCTCCGGTTGGTTCCATGCCGATATGATCAAAAACACCAGCGAAGCCCTGATCTTCCAGAGCCAGCATGAGGGCAAAAACCTTAGATACACTCTGCAACGTGAAGCGAATATCTGTATCGCCCGCCAAGTGGACATTGCCCGCCCCATCAATCACACAAATGCCGAGAGCGTTGGCATCGCCCATGGCCAACTCCGGTATGTATGTTGCCACCTTCCCATGTGCAGTCAACGTGCGGTTCTGGGCCACAATAGCTTCTAGAGTAGCTTGCATCAAACACCCTCCTTCTCCGTATAGTCATATTTTAGCCAATTACTCCTATCGGTGCC
>CALNBW010000198.1 GCA_937874815.1 uncultured Bacillota bacterium
TCCTTTTCGTTTGTGTCTGGCCCAAGCCAGATGTACTAGGCCGCAAGCGTTTGGCCTAGCGAGGGCTTCCTCTAAGAGGTCCGGCCCTAGTTCAAAATGACGGCGCTATCGATGTTGGTGAACACATTCTCACGCATGTGGCCCTCATCGACAGCTGTGACTACCGTACGGTTAGGTACGTTTACCACAAAAGCCGTGCGGTTGAGTAGAATCAAAGAATCGCGCGATCCCTTACTAGCCGCACTGTCTACGGCTTGCGACAAGCGAGTTACATCAGCAGGCGTCAGCAGGATCTGCCGTTGCTCCAGGCGCTCAGTTGCATGTTTGGAGAACCGCAAGGGCTGGGCAGCGAGGGCTGCATCTAGCGCACTCTGAAAGCCCGATGTCCCTGTTGCTTTAGGAGCTGGCCGCTTAACCGCACTTGGCGCGCCGATTGGTTGCGGCGTGGGATAAAGCCGATTAGAGAGTCTGGGATCCATCCTGATCCTCCCCGTTACCATCTTCAATATCAGCTGGGGCGGCTGGCTGTACTGCCTTCACCCATTCCACTGGGTATAACTGACCGTTTACAGCCACCTGCACCGAACCGTTGAGCGTGACAACTCGGTCAACAATACCGGCTGCGGGCAGGCCACCATTTTCCGGCAAAATCAGCACTTCCTGCCCTAACATGGCTAAAGCACCTAAGTGCAGCATCTGCCCGTTCATGTTCTGCATCTGCTCCAGGGTGGAGAATTGGGCCATCTGGGCAACGAATTCACGATCATCCATTGGAGAAAGAGGATCTTGATAACGTAGTTGGGTGACCAAAAGCTTAAGAAAAGCGTCTTTACCCAGCATGTCGTTAGCTGTTGTGTTCTTCTCCGTAGAGTAAGTAGCAGCGGCTCTTGCGCTGTTATCAGTTGCTGTTATTTGAGGCATGCATTTCCCTCCTTTGCTTATAATCGATAGTCGAGGCCCTGAGTCGGCTGTTCCGGTTCCAGCTCCTCGGCAGTCTCTGTCTTCACGATGCCAACCCGCTGGGGGCGTCGCGCCTGCTCTTCCTGAAGACGTTGCTGTTCGCGGCCTGCCGACTGACCAAAGTATTCCGCAGTTTCAGCCCCGAGAAATACCTGGGTGAACCCTTGGTTAACCAAGTTCTCCCGCAGCAGGGGTAGTTCGAGGCGTAACACGCCGGTAGTCTGAGGCTGCAGGGCTCGCAACTGGGCTGTGAGCATGTTGCCTTCCATTTTTAGCTCCACCCGCACTTCACCTAAGCTTTCAGGGTATAACTGCATACGCACTGTGATACCCTCCGGTGAACGTAGCAGGCGTAGCTGGCGCAACCCTACTGTTAGGCCTTGTTCCAGTTGCTGCTCCAGCGGTGCACCCGGACGAGCCGTATAGCTAACCTCTGCTGGCTCTGCAATATCTGAAGCGGGCACGCTATCAGCAACTAAATCGAGATAGGCTGCAAACTGGTTGAATGGCTTCCCGGATCCCTGCGGGGCTACCTGCTCATGCTCAGCCGCTGGCCTAGCCACTGCAGCCAGATCTATTTTCGGCGTTGATACCTCTGTAGCCCCTCGCGAGGGTTGGTTTTTCCCCGCCACTACTGCCGGCTCCGGTGGGTCAAGGTCGAGAGTTAGCGCAGCAGGTTGCTGTAACTGGGCCTCTGGCTCAACTTCAGCCTCCGCTTCCTGTGGCTCCCGCAGCAGCCAATATCGCTCCAGTTGCCCCCACCGCTCCGGCCGCACCTCAGAGTCGGCCTGGGCTCTAGTATGCTCCGTAAAGACCTCGGGCGCTTCTGCCCGCAGTTGCGCGAGCAGTTCCGCCAAAGGGCCTGCTGCTGCAATCTTCGCCCCTTGCTGGCCAGTGTTCGTTGGCTCGACCTGCACTGCGGCAGTTGGTTCGGCCTTGACCACAGTTGGACGTAAGAACGAATCAGGTGCATCTGTATCCGCCTTCACTTCTGCGGCAGCATCCTCGGTTAGCATGTCTATGGGTACACCATCAGGTATTTCTGAAGCCGGCAGGTTATCCCCAGCTGCTGAAACAGTTTCGCTATCTTGTTCGTCGGGCTGCGCAGTGAGCATTGTCAAGCGCGGCTGTGCTAATAATGCGGCTAACATCCCGAAATCCTGCTTCGCAAATTCTTCGCATTCGCTGCCCAGCTCTACCGCATCACCACCGACAGCCTCAGTTAACCCTGCCTCCTGGCAAATAGATGCCAGACTAGTGCGTGCTTGGCCTAATAACTGGTCAAACCGCAACTTGGAGTTAGCGGATGCTACCTTCGGGGCACCAGCGTTACTGCCAGACATAGTCGTAGTTGCCATTAAGTCGAGTATTGCCGCTTGCATTTGCGTCATTGTCTCACCTCCTTTCATTGAACTAGATGACTATTTCCCAGCTTGTAAAGATGCAATCTGAGCCGCCTTTTCAGGCTTCATCTTGCCTAAAATAGCACCGGCTGCCTCAGGGGGCATCAAGTACAAGATCGACCTCACGTCTTCGTTATTCATCTGCTCCAAGACTTGCGCTGCCTCTTGGGCCCGCATGTTCTCATAGATCTTAGCCGTCTTGGCTAACTCCGCATTAGCCTTCTGACTGCGCCCAGCCAAGGTCTGTTCTTCCAAGGCCGCGATTTCCGCCAGCAGTTCTTCAATACGCGCCTCCTGCTTGCGCATACTCTCTTGCAAGTCGCTAATGCGCTGTTCCCGTTGTTCTATCTCTAGCTGCAGTAACTCAATCTTTTCGCTAAAGTCGGGTTCCTCCACGTCCGGATCTGGGTCGGGGTCTGGAGTGGCAGAGTCTGGGAAAAAGCGACCGACAACCGGCAAATCAGCATACTCCCACCATCCCAGTGCCCGGCCAACCAGCACGGTGCCTACGACGACGATACTGAGTAAAACTAGACCAATTGATACTTTGCGTTTCTCAGTCATAGGCGTTCCTCGTTGGGCCATCGCTGTACGGCCAGTTCATCAAATACTGCCTGCTCTCGTTGTTCTAGCTCCTGATCAAATATGGTTTTCTGCCTCTCTCGCAGTTGCTCCAGGGTGCGCCTCTCTAACCTGGCTAGCTGCACTTGCTGACGCTGTTCATCTGTTGCCTCCTGGGCTAGAGCCGTATCTAGCTGTCGCTGGGCTTCTTGTTCCACTAAAACGGGATGCCAGCGTCGCCGAGTAACCAGTTCAGCAGCGGGCAAACCAGCTGCTTCTACCTGCTGCAGCTGCCCAGCGAAATAGGTGCGTTGCGCCTGCGCTTGAGCCAATGCTAACTCAGTGCGCGCCAGGGTCGCTAGTCTCTGCTGTAATTCTCTTTTTTCCATGTCCTCTATCGCTTGCTGCAGGCGCAAAACCTGGGCTAAGCGAAAATCAAACACTGCCATACGTCCTACCCCCTGACTGCCTGCACCAACGCGGCCACAGCTTGCTCATAGGTGCTCTTTTCAGTAGCTACTTGCTGCAAAAGACTATTAATGGCTGGCAGCTTCTCTATTGCTTCGTCGATCTCGGGGTTACCCCCAGCCTTGTAAGCGCCAATATTGATTAGATCTTGGTTTTCCCGGTAGACAGCAAGCAAGCGCCGGGCTTGATTAGCCGCCTCTTTCTGTTCAGTTGTTGCCAACTCGGTAAACAAACGGCTAATACTGGCTAGCGTATCGATGGCTGGGTAATGGCTTTTGTTAGCCAAATCCCGCGCCAAGACGATATGGCCATCTAAAATGCCGCGAACGGCGTCAGTAATGGGCTCGTTCATGTCATCCCCATCCACTAAGACGGTATAAAAGGCGGTGATCGAACCCACCTCAGCTCGGCCGCTGCGCTCTAACAGACGGGGCAAGAGGGAGAACACCGACGGGGTATAACCGCGGCTAGTCGGAGGCTCGCCTATTGCTAACCCGACTTCCCGTTGGGCCATGGCAAAACGAGTTAACGAATCGACCATGAGCAACACATTTTTACCCTGATCACGAAAATACTCGGCAATAGCAGTGGCCACAAAGGCCCCTTTGAGACGCACCAGTGCCGGCTGATCGGAGGTGGCAACTACCACCACGGAACGGGCCATGCCCTCAGGCCCCAGGTCCCGTTCAATGAACTCCATTACCTCCCGGCCCCGTTCGCCGATAAGTCCAATCACGTTGACATCAGCCCGACTATTGCGGGCGATCATGCCCAATAGGGTGCTTTTGCCAACACCGCTACCGGCAAAAATGCCTAAACGCTGACCGATGCCCACCGTCAACATGGCATCGATAGCACGCACGCCTGTTGATAATACCTGATCAATGCGAGGCCGTGCCAAGGGGTGCGGTGGATCAGCAACTAAGGGATAATAGGCTTCGCCCACTAGGCTGGGCCCAGAGTCTAGCCCATTGCCCAAGCCATCCAGCACCCGGCCTAGCAAATCGTCTCCTACCGCAACGCGCAATGGCCTACCTGTCGCCTCCACCAGCGCCCCGGGAGCCAATCCATCAGCGGCTCCCAAGGGCATAAGCAGGACGTTATCGTCTCTAAAACCGACTACCTCAGCTGGAACCCAAGACAGATCCGCCCGCCTGATTCGGCATAGCTCCCCTACTTGAGCCTTGGGGCCCTGAGATTCAATGGTGAGGCCCACAATCCGCGTCACTTTACCTAGGAAACGATAAGGCTGGAACCCCTCTAGCTTCCCTTGCCAGGCTTCCTTCAGATTCATGCTTGTTCCCCAGAACCAAACTGGGCCGCGACCTGCTCTAAGACGGTATCTACACAAGCGTCAATTGTACCTTGATTAGTCTCCAGGATCAGATCCCCCCGGGTCAAGGCGGGGTCGGCCTGAATAGAAAATTCCTTCACCCCGGGCAAAAGACTCTTCCAGGCAGCCCGTTCGGACCATAGCAGGGGGAAATCATCTGCTGACACCAACAAGAGCGCTTCCCGCGAGCCTTTGGCGGCCGCTAACACCTGCTGCAAGGCTGCTTGTACCACTGCGTCGTCGTGGCGAAGTTTGTAGTTGATCACGCGCTCCGCTACGGCTAGCGCTAGTTCCATTGTCTCTTGCTCGGCTTCGTGCAATAGATTAGCATCCTTGGCAATCAGTTCTTGGCGCATGGTTGCCAACTCGTCCAGCTGGGCCTGCCAAGCCGCTTCTCCCTGCTTCTCCCCGGCGGCCAGCCCCGCATCGTAACCAGCCTGATAACCGATCTGCTGCTGCCGCTCCACCTCGGCCTCGGCCTCAGCCAAAATGGAATCGGCTTCAGCCCGAGCAGCTGCCAGCAACTCGGCTGCTGCTGTTTGTGCCGCCTGCAAGCAATCTTCGGCCTCCTGCTTATGAGCGGCCAAGTCTACTACCGTCGCGTGCCGCGTCGGAGGTTCGATAGTCAAGTTGGGACGCCAAGAGCCAGAAACGGTGAGCTGATGGGCTTTAAGCACTTTAGACAATTACCTGATCACCTCCGCGGCTATAGACAATCTCGTTAGACTCCTCTAGACGGCGTATGATACCGACGATCTTTTGCTGGGCTTCTTCTACATCACGCAGACGTACCGGACCCATAAACTCCATATCTTCTTGCAGCATCTCAGCAAAGCGCTTAGACACACTACTAAAGATCAGTTCCTTCACGTTCTCGTTAGCTACCTTAAGTGCCAAAGCAAGATCCTTATTGTCAACCTCACGCAGAACACGCTGCACCGCGCGGGTATCCAGCAAGACGATGTCGTCGAAAGTGAACATCCGCTTCTTAATTTCCTCGGCCAGTTCGGGAGTCTGCATCTCTAGGGACTCCAGGATGGTACGCTCCGTACCCCGATCTACACGGGTCAGAATCTGCACCACTGTCTCCAGGCCGTCAATAGCGGTATAGTCTTGCCCAACCAGAGTAGATAGCTTCTTCTCCAGTACTTTTTCAATTTCGCGAATGGTCTCTGGAGATGTGCGCTCCATGGAAGCAATCCGCTTGGCGATATCGATCTGCAGCTCAGGGGGCAGCGAAGAAATGATGGCCGCCCCTTGTTCTGCCGGCATAAATGACAGAATCAGGGCTATCGTCTGGGGATGCTCCCCCTGTAGATAGTTAAGCAATTGCGTCGGGTCGGCCTTGCGCACAAACTCGAAGGGCCTAACCTGCAACGAAGCCGTAAGCCGGTTGATGACATCTATAGCTTTATCATCGCCCAGGGCTTTAGTGAGCACATCTCGGGCATACTCGATGCCACCCTGGGAAATGTAGTCGCGCGCCAGAGCCAACTGATAGAACTCGTCAAGCACGGTCTGCCTTTCTTCGGGCGTTATTCTGCGGGTATTCGCTATTTCCAGGGTAAGCGCTTCAATCTCTTCTTCGTTCAGATGCTTAAACACCTGTGCAGAGACTTCAGTGCCCATGGTTATCAGCAATGCCGCCGCTTTTTGCCGTCCGCTTAAGCCAGTAAAGCGCATACTATCAACTCTCCTCGTTTAGCCACGCTCGGATTAGGAACGCGAAGTCGTCCGGCTTCTGTCTGGCGGTTCGCTCCAAGTGCTTGCGCAAACGTTCTGTCTCGTCTTCTTGCGGCTCCAACAATTCCTCGACCTCTGGTTCAGCAGTAGCTGCCACTTGAGCCATCTGCAGCTCCTGCAGAAGCACCTGTTGCTTGCGGCTAGCCACAGCCCGGGCCACCAACAAGGCCGTAATACAGACCAAAACAGCGATGCCAATTTTCACAGCCCGCGAACTATACCAAGGCGCTGCCGCTACGGGTGGTGGAACCTCGCGGTCAACAAAATTCATCGTTTGCACTGAGACTACGTCGTCTCGATCGGCGTCATAGCCCACCGCTGCCTGCACCGCCGCCTGCACTTTGGCTGTGTCAACAACTGAATCCGATTCATTCACAATTACCGAAACAGATAGGCGCTTGATAGCCCCGGGAGCATAGGTGATCGTTTCCCGAATTTCATCTAGTTCATAAGCTATTGCCTTCTGCCGTTTTTCGGACGTGCTGCTGCTACTGCCACCAGCCGGCGATTGAGTTACCTCACCGGGGTTAGTGTCGGTCCCAGGAGGGGCACCCGCCGTGCCTTCGCCGCTATAGAAATCACTCATCTCTTCAATCTGGCGGACGAGGCCGTCCTCCCCTTCCCCAGGAGCCGCAAAATGCACGGACTGGGTGCTACGCTGGTTGAAATCTAGTTCGGCCACCACGCGCACCGCCACATTGTCGCCGCCGAAGATCTGACCAAGCAAGGTGTTGATACTTCTTTCCAGTTCCAGCTGCAGTGCCTGTTGCCGGCTCTGCTGCTCGGAGTAGCCAGTGCCGCCTTGCTCATCCCCAGAATTCAGCACCCGGCCATCGGCGTCAATAACTGTGACATTTTCAGGTACCAAATTAGGCACCGCCCGGGAGACTAGATGCACAAGCCCTGCTACCTGCCCTGTGTCTAGGGTTTGGTTCGACTTAATCCAGACAGAGGCCGTTGCTTGGGTCTGCCGCTTCGGATCTAAGAAAACATTTTCCTTAGGTAGGGCCAGTTTTACTTCCGCATCTTGTATGTAAGAGATCTTCTGCAGGGTAAGCGCCAATTGTTCTTCCAAAAGCAACTGCTGCTGCAGCGCCCGTTCACTTTCGGTCATGCTGAAGCTACTCTTATTAAACAAGTCATAGCCAACGCGGCCACTTCGCGGCAAGCCAGCTGCCGCGGCCTCCAGGCGGGCCTGGTCTGCCTGCTTGCGGGGCACAGCAATGGCGGTCCCGGCATTCTCTAGCCTGGTGTTGATCCGCTTTGCCTGCAACTCAGCTGTAACTGCTGCCGCATCCTCTAAAGTCAGGCCATGAAAGACAGTGACATAATTTGGTCGGAAGGCGATATACAACAGCACAGCCATCACTAACAAGGAAATAGTAGCAATGACGATGACCCGCTGACGCCACTGGGGTGCCTGTTGCTTCCACTTTTCGGTTAGGCCTGTAATTTGCACGGGTAAATTCATTTAGCCACCCCAATCCTGCCACACAGTGCACAGTAAATCATACCTGCATGCGCATAATCTCTTGAAAAGCCTCTAGCAACTTGTTACGCACCTGCTGCAATAGCTGCCAGGACTGCGACGCCTTTTCGGCTGCTATCATCACAGCGGCCACGTCGTCAATCTCGCCCAGGGCGAGTTGTTTACTGAGATTATCCGCCAGCGTCTGTTGAGTGACTGCCTGATCCAAAAGTCCACTCAGCAAATGTCCAAAACCCACATCACTGGTTTGGGTAGTAGTAGACCCTACCCCCCGGCCACTGGTTATTCCAATAGGTTGTATTTTTGTCAGCATAACTACCTGCCTATCTCGAGAGCCTTAGCTATCATCGACTTGGTGGCATTCAGGGCGGTTACATTGGCCTCATAGGCACGGCTAGCGGAGATCATGTTGACCATCTCCCGCATGATATTGACGTTCGGCATATGTACATAACCTTGCGCATCCGCGTAGGGGTGCTCTGGCTGATAGACTAGCTCGCCTGGGGTGACGTCATCCTCAGCGATAGCAACAACCCTAACCCCTTGCCCCATCTGAGCGGTAGAGCGTTTCAGAGCACTGGCGAAACTGTTATCCTGCTTCTCTGCAAAAATGGGATAACGCCGCTGAAAAGGCACCTGATCTGCCGGGCGCACCGTGGAAGCGTTAGCAATATTATCGGAGATGATATCCATACGCAGCCTCTGCGCACTCAATCCGGAAGCACTAATATCAAAAATACCTAGCATCGTTACCGCCTCCCTTCACTAATCAGATAACGCGTTGTGGCCATCTGTTTAATGAGACAATTAGCAACTGCGTTAAAGTAGGCCTCGGTCTCCGCCACTAGTGCCATCTCTTGCTCTACATCCACGTTGTTCCCATCAAGGCGCAAACTTGTGCCAGACTGGCGATAGATGGAGTCTGCTAAGGGAGAACCCGGGTCCTGGCGCAAGGCGGCCTGCATGGCTACATCAAAACGCTTATAGCCGGGCGTATCTACGTTAGCAACGTTACTAGCCAATACCTTGTGACGCAAACTAGCCGCTGACAGAGCCCTTTCTAATAGTACGGATGTTGCTACCTCATTCATCGCATGCTTTCCCCCTCTTTTTTTGCCTAACGCAAGATAGACCATTATCGTAAAGATGGATGTGTTTACGACATGGCCAGATGAACAACATATTTACCCCGCTATCCTGTTTCGACAAATGGTGCTAAATACCTTCTTTCTTCTCGGCGAAATTGCTAAGGTTCCCCATCTATTTCACGGGAAAAATAAAAAGAAGTCGAAAAAAAAGAGCCTGGCTGCTAAATAGCAGTCGGCCCTCTTTTTCATGTGCTCCATAGCCTACCTGTTACGTCTGAACACCTGGTCAATCAACTTATCGTTGAGGACCCGAATAAAGGTGCCCTTCATACCGAGGGAGCGAGATTCGATAACGCCAGCACTCTCTAGTTTGCGTAGGGCATTAACGATCACAGAACGGGTAATACCGGCTTGGTCGGCTACCTTGCTCGCCACCAAAAGCCCCTCTGTCTCGCCGCCTAACTCGCGCATAATATGCTCGATGGCTTCTAATTCAGAATAAGACAGAGCGTCGACAGCCATTTCCACAACGGCCCGCTCCCGGGCCTCGGCTTCGAGCTCGTCACTCTTGGCCCGCAAGATTTCCATGCCTAGAATCGCGGCACCAAATTCGGTTAGCGCCAGGTCGGCATCATCGAGAGGATTGTCAAAACGGGCGAGCAGTAACGTACCTAAACGTTGGCCACGGCCGATTACAGGAACAATGGTTGCCAGCTTGTCAGCAAACTCGCAAGGAGCGTTATCAAAAACGCAGGTATCAGATTCACGGCAGTTGATGATCGGAGCATCGGTAGCCATGAGCTGATTATTGTACTCGCTGGGGAAACGTCCGCTGCGTACGTAGCGGGACAGGATGTCGCACTCGTAATCATCGCGTAGGGCGTAACCTAACAGCTTGCCGCGAGTGTTGAGGATATAGACGTTGGCGCTGAGGACATCAGAAAAGACTCGGGCTACGTCTGTAAAGCGCACCGCTTCGCCAGCCGTTTGCTGCAGAATTCGCGTCAATTGCCTAGTGTTTTCCAGTAATTTAGAACTCATGTGATTGTACCCCCTTATACTTACAAAATATATCGACTGAGATCCTCGTTCTGCAGAACATTTTGCAGGCGAGCCTGCACATATTCTGCATCAATGGAGATTTTATCACCCCCATACGCTTGTGGATCAAAAGCGATCTCATCCATTACCCGCTCCAAAACGGTATGTAACCGCCGAGCGCCAATATCTTCAGCTGTGGAGTTGATGTGGTGAGCTATCCGCGCAATTTCACTTACAGCCTCAGCTGTAAACTCCAGCTCCACGCCCTCAGTTGCCATCAGATACTTGTACTGCGACAACAAGGCGTTTTCCGGCTCTACCAGTATTCTCTCCAAATCAGCTTCTGTCAAACTCTCAAGTTCTACCCGGATCGGGAAACGACCCTGCAGCTCCGGTATCAAGTCAGAAGGCTTGCTGACATGAAAAGCACCGGCCGCGATAAACAAGATATAATCGGTGCGCACCGGCCCATATCTAGTAGCTACAGTTGAACCCTCCACAATTGGCAAAATGTCTCGCTGCACACCTTCACGGGAGACATCGGGCCCCTGCTGGTATTTGCCGGCCACCTTGTCAATTTCATCGATGAAAATGATGCCCATCTGTTCGCTACGTTCAATGGCCAAGCGGGCAATCTCTTCCCCATCCAGCAGATTCTCCACTTCTTCCTGCACAAACAGACTGCGGGCCTGTTGGACTGTCACTCTCCGTCGCTTTTTTTGCTGCGGTAGGAGATTGCCTACCATCTCCTGCATGCCATTAGCCAAGTCCCCCATGCCTGTGTTCGTGAACATATCAAACATGGCCGTCTGGCGCTCGCTGACTTCAACCTCAATGAGTAGATCTTCCAACTCTCCCGCCAGCAAACGGCGTCGCAAATCTTCCTTTTGCGCCTTGCGCGAAGCGCTTGCCTCGGCGTTTTCCTGCGGCTCCGGCTCTTTCAACCCCAACCAGGTTTCAAAAGGGTGGGGTGCCGGTGCCTTCCCAGGCAACATAGCAGACAGAATTCTCTCTTCCGCCCTGGCCTCGGCTTGCTTAGTAACATCCCGCGTCTTTTCTTGCTTCACAGTGCGCACCGCGTTATCAACCAGATCGCGCACCATACTCTCCACGTCACGCCCCACATAGCCAACCTCGGTATACTTGGTGGCCTCAACCTTAACAAACGGTGCCTTAACGAGAGCAGCTAAACGGCGAGCCAGCTCAGTCTTACCTACCCCAGTGGGGCCGATCAGCATAATATTCTTAGGGCTAATCTCAGCCTGCTGCTCTGGAGGCAATTTGTAACGGCGAATCCGGGTGCGTAAAGCAATGGCCAGCGCCCTTTTGGCAGCAGCCTGTCCTACGATAAATCGGTCTAACTCTGCAACAACCTTGCGGGGCTCCAGCTCCCTCTCCACCTTAACTTTTCGCCTCCAATTTCTCTACGATAATTTCATGGTTCGTAAACACACAGATGTCGGCCGCAATGTGCAAGGCCTGCTCGGCAATTTGGCTTGCCGATAGATCAGAAGACGCTACCAACGCGCGGGCGGCTGCCAAAGCAAAACCACCACCGGAACCAATGGCCACCACACCGTCATCAGGCTCAATCACTTCGCCAGAGCCAGATACTAAGAAAATCTGCTTATGATCGGCTACCAACAGTTGAGCCTCCAGGCGTCTTAGCACTCGGTCGGTACGCCATTCCTTAGCGAGTTCGACAACTGCTCGGGCCAAATTACCCCGGTACTGTTCCAAGCTGCCTTCAAACTTATCAAAGAGAGCAAAAGCATCTGCGACTGACCCGGCGAAGCCAGCCAGCACTTGATCATGATAGAGCCGCCGTACTTTACGAGCTTGTGCCTTGACAATGGTGCTATTACCCAAAGTAACCTGGCCATCCCCTGCCATGGCCACCTGGCCGCCACGACTGACAGCCACTATTGTTGTTGCTGAGAACATCGCTACACCCCCTAAGCCCGAGGATGGGACTCTTTATAAACTGTTTTTAACCGTTCCCGGGTAACATGAGTATACAGCTGCGTGGTAGAGACACTAGCATGCCCCAGTAGTTCCTGTACACTGCGCAAGTCGGCACCATTTTCCAACATGTGAGTGGCATATGAATGCCGCAGAGTATGAGGACTAACCTGATGACGTAACGCGGCCTGTTCCACATACTTGTCGACAAGGCGTCGTACACTACGGTCTGACAAGCGGCCGCCGGCTTTGTTTAGAAACAGAGCATTGCCATTAGCTTTGTCAGCCTTAACTAATAAAGGCCTGGCCTCTTTCACATAGCACTCAATCGCCAGGCAAGCTGGTTTCCCTAGGGGCACGATGCGTTCCTTGGACCCTTTACCTAGGACCCGCACATAGCCCTGCCGGAAATCAACATCATGCAGCGACATACCGACCAGCTCACCCACCCTAATACCAGCAGCATAGAGAGTTTCTAGAATCGCTCTATCGCGTTTGCCCAAGGTGCTGTCGTCAGGTGCCGCCAGCAAGCTGAGGCAGTCATCCAAGTATAAAAAGTTGGGCAGCTGGCGCTTTTGCTTAGGGGTGCTTATCCTCTCTAAGGGATTGTGAGGGCAGTAGCCTTCTCGCACCAGAAAACGGAAGAAGGAACGCAAAGCCGAGAGCTTCCTAGCTATACTAGATTTCGCATAGCCCGCTTGCTGCAAATAGGCTAAGAAACGCCGCAAATCCTGTTTGTCCACAGCGGTAGCTACTTGTACATCATCGCATAAAAACTCAATGAATTGCAATATGTCTCGTTGATAATTACTAAGCGTATGGGCTGATGCGTTTTTTTCTACTCGCAGCCAGCGCAGAAAGCTGTCAAGCTGTTCCTCCATGAAAACATCCCCAATCAAATATTAGCATAGGCTATAAACAACATCAACATCATAAAGAGGAATTCTCCAAAAAATTTTTTAATTCCCTCAAAGCTCTTTGAGCGTAGGCACCTCCCCTTTCCCGCTTACCCCTAGGGGGATTTGCCAAACGGGGGAAAAGTTCAAAAGCGATGTTCATCGGCTGAAAATTCTTCTTGGGTTCAGCCGTAATATAATGTAGGAGAGCCCCATGGGCCGTCGTCTCTGGAAAAACCAAGGGCATTTTTTCTGCTACCAGGCGTGCGGCATTAATCCCGGCCACCAACCCGGCGGCCGCTGATTCTACATAGCCCTCTACTCCCGTCATCTGCCCAGCGAAAAATAGACCAGGATCACCGCGCCACTGCAAGGTGGGCAGAAGCAACTGGGGGGAGTTGATAAAAGTATTGCGGTGCATCACTCCGTAGCGTGCAAATTCGGCCTGCTCCAAGCCAGGAATCAAGCGCCAAACCCGTTTCTGTTCGGGCCACTTCAGGTTGGTCTGAAACCCAACCATGTTATAGAGCGTGCCTGCGACATTATCCCGCCGCAACTGCACCACGGCGTGGGGTAATTTACCGCTGCGAGGATTCGGCAACCCCACCGGCTTCAGCGGACCGAATAGCAAGGTCTCATAACCCCGTTTGGCTAAGACTTCGACGGGCATGCAGCCCTCAAAATAGACACCTTGTTCAAATTCCTTTAAAGGAGCAGTTTCTGCGGCAACCAGCGCTTGATGAAAGACGGCATATTCATCTGCTTCTAAGGGACAGTTGACGTAATCAGCCTCGCCTTTATCATAGCGCGAGGCCCAATAAACTTTTTCCCAGTCAATACTCTCGGCCAGAACTATAGGCGCAGCCGCGTCGTAGAAATGTAAATATCCCTCACCGAGAACAGCCTGCAGAGATTCTGACAAGGCCGGTGAGGTCAGTGGGCCGGTAGCAATAATCAACGGCCTCTCTGTGGGCAGCTCACTCACTTCATCTTGCACAATCTCGATCAAGGGATGGGCCTGCAAGCGAGCGGTGATGTGCTCGGAAAAGCCCATACGGTCCACCGCCAACGCTCCTCCTGCAGGTACCCGATTCGCTAAAGCCGCCTCCATGATTAAAGAGTCCAGCAGGCGCATTTCTTCTTTGAGCAAGCCGACAGCATTGTCTTGGCTCAGAGCCCGTAAAGAATTGCTGCAAACCAACTCACCGGCGAGACCAGTATGGTGCGCCGGTGTTAGTTTTTGCGGGCGCATTTCGATCAAAGTTACAGCTACACCACGCTCAGCGGCCTGCCAGGCTGCCTCGCTACCGGCCAAACCTGCCCCCACAACCGTTATTGTATGCTGCTTAGCCATCTTGCTCCACCTGTTCTTCGTGTCTACACTCTTGATTGATACATACGTGTAACTTCTTTCCGCCACTCTGCTTCTCCACCAAGAGCCCGCCGCATTCCGGGCAGCTCTTGTCGGCCACCGGCCGATTCCAGATGACGAAATCGCATTCGGGGTAACCCAAGCATCCGTAGAACAAGCGCCCCTTCTTACTCCGGCGCTCCACTATCTTGCTCTGGCACTTAGGACATTTGGCCCCTGTATCCTTAATTAAAGGTTTGGTGTTTCTACACTCGGGGAACCCGGGGCAGGCCAAGAACTGACCAAAACGGCCGGTTTTATAGACCATATTCCTACCGCATAACTCGCACACCACATCGGACTCCACCGGTGCTAGCTCTACCGACTGCATCTCTGCTTCTGCATGCTGCAGCTCTTCCTTAAAGGGGCCATAGAATTCCTCTAGGACTTCTACCCAATTAGCCTTACCATCTTCGATTTCATCTAGCTGCGATTCCAGGGAAGCAGTAAACTCTACATCAATTATCTGAGGGAAAAACTCTTTAAGCAAATCAACTACAATCTGTCCTAATTCCGTAGGGTAAAAGCGCTTTTGCTCTCGCACTACGTAGCCACGACTCTGGATAGTGTCGATGATAGTGGCATAGGTGCTCGGGCGACCAATACCCAGTTCCTCCAAGGCCTTAACTAAAGCAGCCTCGTTGTAGCGGGCTGGGGGCTCGGTAAAGTGCTGCTTATCCGTCAAGCGGGCTAGCTGCAATGCCTGTGACACAATCAAGTCGGGGAGCAAAGTATCCTTGTCATCCGCCTTTTCTTCCTTGGTGTCCTTATATACCACTAAGAAACCGGGGAACTTGATCTGGGAACCACGGGCCCGGAAAGTATAACCACCCGCGTCTATTTCGGCCGCAACTGTATCATAGACAGCGGGGGCCATCTGGCTGGCTAGAAAACGCTCCCAGATCAGCCGATATAAGCGCAACTCGTCCCGAGATAGGAATGGTTTTAGTGCGTCCGGGGTGCGCCCGGGAAACGTGGGGCGAATAGCCTCATGGGCATCCTGCGCCCTTTTCCCGCCCGCGTATTGCCGGGTCATTACGTAGGCTTGCCCAAACATCTCAGCAATAACTTGTTCAGCCTCAGCTACGGCTAACGGCGAAACCCGGGTGGAGTCGGTACGCATGTAAGTAATGAGACCGATAGCACCCTCTTTGCCCAAGGTTACACCTTCATATAGTGTCTGCGCCAAGCGCATCGCCCTCTTAGCGGTAAACCCCAAACGCCGCGATGCTTCCTGCTGCAGCGTGCTAGTTGTAAACGGGGCCGCCGGGTTGCGGCGGCGCTCACTGCGGCGGACAGAGCTGACGACAAAGGCGCTTTCACGCACCTGCTTCAGTACTTGTTCAGTCTCTTCCCGGCTGCCTAAAGGCAGTTTTTCTCCGCCCCGGCCATAGAAATCCGCCGTGAATTTCTCTTTGTTATCGGTTTGCAGTTCAGCCGTAATTGTCCAATATTCCTCTGGACGGAAATTCTGGATTTCGGCTTCCCGATCGCAGATCAGGCGTACTGTCACCGATTGCACGCGGCCAGCGCTCAGCCCCTTTTTAACTTTCTTCCATAGCAACGGGCTGAGGCGATACCCCACAATGCGGTCTAAAATCCGGCGTGCCTGTTGCGCATCCACTAAATCCTGGTCTAGGGGCCGGGGCTGTTTGAACGCCTCTTGTACTGCATTCTTAGTTATCTCATTAAAAGTTACTCGACAAGGAGATTCCGGGTCTACGCCGAGGACCTGGGCCAAGTGCCAGGAGATAGCTTCTCCTTCGCGATCCGGGTCAGTAGCTAAGTATATCTTATCGGCCTTTTTAGCCGCATCCCTCAGTTCTTTGACAACGGCACCCTTACCCCGAATAGTTATGTATTTGGGTGCGAATCCATTCTCCACATCGACAGCAAATTGGCTTTTAGGTAAGTCACGGACGTGGCCGACAGACGCCTTTACTGTATAACGTCGCCCTAGATACTTGCCAATTGTCTTTGCTTTAGCCGGTGATTCTACGATTACTAAGTGTGACATATTGTCTTTCCCCCCAAGTAGCAAGATTAGGGCACGTACCTAATCTGTCACTTTCGCCCTGCAAGTGCCTTACACTAGTACATTAGTTCTCATTTTTGTGTCTGACGGATGTGCGGCGGTAACTCTGAGCAGCAGCGGCTTCCGCCCAACCGCCTAGCTCCAGCTCCATCAAGGCAGCTAATACTTCCGCTGTCGTCAGTCCCGACAAGTCCACAATTTCGTCTAGGCTGACTACCTGATCAGTAAGCGCCCCGTAAACAAGCTGAGCTGCACCTTTCAGCCGGGGCAAGTCCTCCTGGGCCTTGGCTGCGGCCGTGCCCCAGTTCCATTCGGCCAGCATATCTTCACTGTTCGCTATTAAGGTAGCCCCATGCCGCAACAGGTTATTCGTGCCGCGGCTAAAACGGCTGGTAACGTTACCTGGAACAGACCAAATATCTCTTCCTAAATCGAGAGCGTGGTCAACAGTGATCAGTGAGCCGCTCTTTTGGTCGGCCTCGACCACCAACACCGTATCGGCCAAGGCTGCAATAATCCGGTTACGGGCCGGGAAATGATGCGCCTCGGGCTTAGCATCAGGCCAATATTCGCTCAGCAGGGTGCCCCCATTGGCGATGATCTGCAGGGCCAAATCGCGATGTCGCTCGGGATATAAATTGCCAAAGCCACTGCCCAGTACGGCCCAAGTAACCAGGCCGTTAGCCAACGCGGCCCGGTGTGCCTCCCCATCAACACCTAGCGCCAAGCCACTAATCACCACTACGTCATTGCCAGCCAGACCAGCAATCAACTGGTCCGTAACCTGGCGGCCATAGCTGGTCATGCGACGCGCGCCCACGACAGCTAAGTGCCGGGCATGTTTTGCCAAAGGTTGCCCCCAGCCTAAGAGAACGATCGGGGGATCAAACAGCTGCAACAGCGGCGGCGGATAGGCAGCGTCTGCAAACGATAACACCCAGGCCCCTGCTCGCGTCACTCGCTCTAGCATCGCACCCGGGTCCTGCCGTTTCCGCTCTTCCACAATCAAACTGATCGTTTCGGGTCTAAGGCCGGTGATCTCTCGTAAGGTAGCAGAGTCAGCCTGCCAAACGTTCGCCCCGGAGCCTAGCTCTTGCTGCAAGCGCCAAGCCCGGCGAGAACCAATCTTAGGCCAACGCGAAATGGCCAACCAATAAGCCGTTTCTGTTATCCCATTACTCCATCTCCCTACACTTGTTCAGTTTGGTCCCCATTATAACAGAGTCGTCCTATCTCTAGCAACATATTCTACCAATCAGTCACTCTATTTACGCAAAAAAGACTGAATCTTAACCTAATCCTTGCCGGTCATAAGCCCGATAACTGAGGGCCTCAGCCACATGTTGCGCCTCCACTTGGTCGCTCCCGGCTAGGTCGGCAATCGTACGGGCTACTTTCAGTATCCGCTCGTAAGCGCGGGCGGAAAGCTGCAAACGGGCGAAGGCCCTCTGCATCATTTGCTCTCCGGCAGGATGCAACTGCAGGCTACGCCGCAACACGCGTGTATTCATAGCCGCATTACAGATGATGTTAGTGCCGGCGAAGCGACGCAATTGCCTCTGGCGAGCGCATTCTACTCGCTGCCTAATAGCAGCCGATGACTCCCCGTCTTTTTGCCCCGTCATTTCCGCATATTCCAGTCGCGGCACATTGATCTGTAAATCTATGCGGTCCAAAAGAGGGCCAGATAATCTGGTCAGATAGCGACGAATCTCTGTTTCGGAGCAGGTGCATTCCCTCCCCGGGTCATTGTTGTAGCCGCAGGGACATGGATTCATTGCACCCACCAGCATGAAGCGGCTAGGGTAGGTAATACTGGCCTGGGCCCGCGAAATATGTACGGCCCCGTCTTCCAAGGGTTGGCGCAGTTGCTCCAACACCCGGCGCGGGAATTCGGGTAATTCATCCAGAAAAAGCACTCCGTTGTGGGCTAAGCTTACTTGCCCTGGCTTAGGTATACGGCCGCCACCGATCAGCCCCGCGTAAGAAATGCTATGATGGGGCGCACAGAAGGGCCTGTTCTCCACTAGACCCTCGCGGCCTTGGAGCATACCGCTAACGCTGTAAATCTTGGTCACTTCTAGGGCTTCGCTATTGGTCATACTGGGCAGAATGGAAGGTAATTGACGGGCTAACAAGGTCTTACCCGATCCAGGGGGGCCCACCATCAATAAATTGTGGTTCCCGGCTGCCGCCACTTCCAGCGCCCGTTTAGCCAGCTTCTGGCCGCGGATGTCACTGAAGTCTAAGGCATAAGCGTCTTGATTAGCAGGCTGAGGAGCAATCGGTCTCGGCACTGACAAGGGCAGAGAAATCTCGCCCCGTAACCCTTGACAGAGCCGCGATAGGTCGGACACTGCAATTACTTCCAACCCAGGAACCAAAAGCGCTTCCTGTACGTTGGCCGCTGGCACAAACAAGCGCCTGAACCCGTGCTGTTTGGCGGCAATGGCCATTGGCAATGCCCCAGGGATGGGGCGCACGCTGCCGTCGAGCGATAGCTCGCCCACAAAGATACTATCTGCAGTCGCTTCTGGCGCCAGCTGCTCATCAGCTACCAGCAGCCCGAGAGCTATTGGTAAGTCGAAGCCCGAGCCTTCCTTGCGCCAGTCGGCTGGAGCGAGATTCACGGTAATTCGTCCCCGGGGGACCTGCCCTTCTGAGTTCTTGATTGCCGCCCGCACCCGTTCCTTGGCTTCACGTACAGCAGCGTCCGGTAATCCGACTACTTCAAATGATGGCAGCGCCTGCGCCAGATCAACCTCTACCTCGACTAAGAAAG
>CALNBW010000199.1 GCA_937874815.1 uncultured Bacillota bacterium
CGCACAACCAACGACTTTTTGCAGATGCAGCAAGTGGTGGTGTTCGGGCTGCGTATGGTACTGATGGCTCCGATGATGCTGATCGGTGGCATTATTATGGCCTATTCTAAAGACACCAAGATGACCACGATGCTCATTGCTGTTTTTCCGGTTTTGATTTTGGTGGTGTGGTTAGCTGGTAGTAGGAGCATGCCCCTCTTTCACGCAATGCAAAGCAAACTGGATAAACTGAGCCTCGTGTTGCGCGAGCACCTCACCGGTATTCGTGTCATTCGCGCCTTCAACCGCACCTCATATGAAGCAGAGCGTTTCGACGCTGCCAACTCGGAGCTGACCAGTGCTGCCATTCGGGTTAACCGGCTGATGGCCATTGTTAATCCTATCTTCCTACTCATGTTCAACTTCATGACCATAGCGATTGTATGGTTTGGAGGCATTCGTGTTGACCAGAACAGCCTGCAAGTAGGCGATTTGATGGCCTTTATTCAATATGCGGCGCAGATACTCAACTCGCTCATCATGCTGTCAATGATGTTTGTCATGATTCCTCGGGCCTCGGTTTCGGCTGATCGTATTAATGAAGTGCTCGACGCAGTGCCCGAGATTGTCGATCCTATGTCGCCAGCAAAGGCTAGCAGGCGAGGCGAACTAGAATTCAAGAACGTTACCTTTAGCTATCCCGGGGCAGAGCAACCTGCTGTGCAAAACATTTCTTTTCGGGCTGGCCCCGGCGAAATTACCGCCATTATCGGGGGCACGGGCTCGGGCAAATCCACTTTGTTGAACCTGATTGTGCGCTTCTATGATGTGGATAGCGGCGCAGTCTATGTGGGTGGTGTCGATGTGCGTGAGCTAACCCAGGCCGACCTGCGGGCAAAAATAGGCTTAGTGCCGCAAACTGCGGTTTTGTTCTCCGGCAGTGTGGCCGAGAACATTCGCTACGGCAAGGAAGACGCCACCGACGCCGAAGTAGAAGCAGCGGCCCGCATTGCTCAGGCTACCGAATTTGTTACCGGCATGCCCGACGGGTTTGCGTCGGTCATAGCCCAAAGTGGCACTAACGTTTCCGGCGGCCAAAAACAACGTCTAGCCATTGCTCGCGCCCTAGTGCGTCGGCCAGACATATATTTATTTGACGATAGTTTTTCGGCTTTAGATTTCAAGACCGATGCTAAGCTGCGTGCTGCCTTGAAGCAAGAAATAGGGGAGTCAACAGCGGTTATTGTGGCCCAGCGAGTGAGCACCGTGATAGATGCAGACCAGATTATCGTGCTCGATGAGGGGCGGATAGTGGGCATAGGGCGTCACCTAGAACTGCTGAAGAGCTGCGCTGTTTATCGCGAGATTGTGGCCTCGCAGCTGGCGGAGGAGGAGTTAGCATGAGTCAGCAACAAGAACATCAGGCACGGCCCCAACAAGCTGCCGGTGGCCGATCTTCGTCCCGTGTACGTATGGGCGGTGGTGGGCCGGGCAGGCTGGGGCGTCCGGGGGAGAAAGCCAAAGACTTTAAGGGCACCCTGCGTCGTTTACTACAGTATCTGCGGCCCCATCGTATGGCACTGCTGGCAGTCTTCCTGATGACCATTCTAAGCACCGCAGCCGGTCTGGCTAGCCCCAAAATCATGGGCAAAGCGATCACCAAGATATTCGCTGGAACCATGGCTAAGCTAAAGGGTGTGCCAGGTGCTAGTGTTGACTTTGCATATGTAGCCAACATCCTGATGATTCTCGTCGGGCTCTATCTTTTCAACGCTTTCTTTTCGTTCCTGCGGCAGATCCTCATGGTCGGGGTAGCACAAAAGACAGTATATACTTTGCGCCGCGATGTTAACGCCAAACTGGGGCGGCTGCCCTTGAAATTCTTCGATGGGCGCACCCACGGTGAAATCTTGAGCCGGGTGACGAACGACGTCGATACGGTTAGTAGTACCTTGCAGCAGAGCATTGCCCAAATGCTTTCATCTATAGTGACCCTGGTAGGCGTAGTGATCATGATGCTCAGCATCAGTTGGCAGCTAACCCTATTTACCCTAACTACGCTGCCGCTGTATGCCATTATTACCAGACAGGTTGCCTCGCGTTCGCAGCGCTACTTCGTGGCCCAGCAGCGCATCTTAGGGGAACTAAATGGCCATGTAGAAGAAATGTATGGCGGGCACCGTATCGTTAAAGCCTTCGGGCGTGAACAGGCTTCTGTTGACGAATTTACAAGTATCAACGAACAGCTCTATGGAGCCGGCTGGCGCGCTCAGTTTATGTCGGGCATCATCATGCCCTTGATGAATATGGTCAACAACATCGGTTATATCCTAGTCTCAGTGGTCGGCGGCATCTACGTTACCAAACAGGTCATTGAACTGGGGGATGTGCAAGCCTTCATTCAATATGCGCGGCAGTTTACTCATCCCATTATCGAAACAGCCAACATAGCCAACGTCTTGCAGTCGACGGTGGCTTCCGC
>CALNBW010000200.1 GCA_937874815.1 uncultured Bacillota bacterium
CCATCTTATTGGCCATCCTTTTGTGCCCTCCAGTTTTTCCTGCAATGACTGCGTATAGAAATGACGCTCTATCTGCCCTGCAACGGCAACGGAGATTACACCCGTCTCTTCCGAAACGATCATGGCAATAGCATCGGTTTCCTCGGTGACACCAATAGCTGCCCTATGGCGCGTACCTAACTCCTTGGCAATATCGGGGTTCGACGAAAGCGGCAAATAACAACCGGCTGCTAATATACGACCATTGCGGATAATCACGGCACCATCGTGTAAGGGGGTATTGGGAATGAAAGTATTAGTCAGGAGCTCTTTACTCACCAGAGCATCCATTTGGGTCCCCGTTTCTACATATTCGTTTAGGCCCGTCTCTCTTTCAATGACAATCAGGGCTCCTATTTTGTTCTTACTGAGGATACCAGCGCTGGCTACTAAATCGCGGATCGGGCGCTCCCAGTCGTCTTCCTGCAAAGAAGTAATCTTCTGGCCGAAGAAACTGGTACGCCCGAGTTGTTCTAGAGCGCGCCGTAATTCAGGCCAGAAAACAATAGGGACAGCGATAAAACCGGCTGTAATAGTATGGCTGAGCAACCAGTTGAGAGTCCAGAGGCCCAGTTTGCCGCTGAGCAGGGTGGCTACAAATAGAACTACTAACCCTTTGATTAACTGCACTGCTCTAGTATCTCGAATCAACAGGAGCAAGCGATAAATAACGTAATAGACGATAAGGATATCAAGAATATCTAGCAGACTAATCTGCAATAATGCCTGCCATACCTTATCTAGCATGGCCCCGCCCCCATTCCTCACCTCGTTGGGGACATTCCTCGGCCCACAAAATGCACTTTCAGCAGAGGTGTGTCCCCTTTCCCAAGCATTGACAGTAAGCCTAATGCCTATTAAGAACTTAATGCCATTACCCTCGTAGTTAGCACTATTTGCGTAGTGTTTTTAGCAGAGAGTTCCACCAGCCTTTGTTTTCAGGCCGATTAAGCGGATTGTATGCATCCTTAACCGCGTCAGCAGGCAGTTCGTTCTCATGCAGCTCCAGCAACATCCTGGCCACGTCGCCTTGTTGCGACAGACCAGTTTCTAACAATGAACGGTCGACTGCTTCTTGCAGCAGGCGCGCATGACGAGAGAAGACATCTGGGTGCTCTTTGTGTAAATCCGCTAAGCTAGACCAAGCCCGCCCTGAGTCCCCAAGCTGTAGGTAAGATAATGCCGAAATGAACTTGATGTCTGGCTGTTCGGCTAAGTCGCCAGCGAGTTCCAAGGCTGCACTGTATTCGCCTAGCCGCAGCTGCATGGCCATGGCATTAATGCGCACCAGCTCTGCCTGAGGTTCAATACGCAAGGCCTGCTGCCAAGCAGCCAGGCTATCGGCCCAACGTTCCGCTTGGGCATAATAGGTGCCCTGAGCAATAAAGACCGGCAGATAATTAGGCTCACGCTTTAGGGCCTTATCCCAATACTCACTAGCCCGATCTAGCAAACCGTTACGGGCATAAGCTAAGCCAATGTTGTAAAAGGGTTGTGCTGCCTCCGGGTGCAACGATGCAGCTTGCTCCCACTGCTTCACGCCAGCATCAATTAACCCCTTCTCGATATAGGCTTCACCCAGGGTAAGGCGGTTATTGAGATCTTGCGGCTCAAACTCCACCGCTTTTTCTAATTCTCTAATAGCAGCGTCATAATCGGCCAAGCGCAAGTAGGCTACACCTAAATTGAAGCGTACGCCACCGCCATCTTGCCCCATGCTTAGCACCTTATGGCCATAGTCTATTGCTAACTGGTAGTCGCCAGTGTCGATGGCGATAGCACACACATTAAAAGCAGCCCGCGGGTCTTCTGGAGTTGCAGTAGCCACAGCCAACCACTCTGCCTTAGCTTCCTCTAGTTCCCCTTTGGCCAGATGCACTTCCGCACTAGCATTCATGATTAAGGGGTGACCAGGCAGAAGTTTCTTAGCCCGGCGCAACTCCATATGCGCCGCATCCCACATCCCTTTTAGTCCATATACCTTACCAATAAAGTAGTGGGCCATGCCATTGAGTTTATGCTTGTTCGGCTTATCTAGTTCCAGCACCCGCTTCCAGCTGCTGATCGCTTCATCTAATTGGATCTTTTCTGCCCGGGCTATGCCCAACAGATAATGGGTAAGCACGCTCTTAGGAGCCAATTCGGCTGCTTTAGACAGGTGCTCTAAAGCGCCATCTACATCTTGCTTCTGAAATAAGGCTACGCCCAAATCGTGATGGGCAGTGGCATTCTCGGGGTTGTCTTTAATGGCCTTCTCGCATAACTCAATGATCTTATCAATATCTACAGCGTTGTTTTCCATATTCATAGCTGGCACACCCCTTCTTTTCTTCTCCTGCAGCAAATAAAAAAGGGCAAGACGTGGCTTGCTATCGCCATGCTTGCCAAAAACGACCACTCTCACTGCCAAGAGCACAGCGAGCCGCGATATTCGTTCCCTGGACTAGCGAAGCCCATACTTAAAGTATTGGCTAACCAGGCTTTGTTATCCTGCAATTATCCCCAAAAAGCCTCTAATCATTACCACTGAGCAAGCACTTAATCCTCTCCCAGAGTTCAGCTAGGGCAACAGCCAACTTAGCCTTCGGAGAAGCATCAATAGTCCGCGTGATGCCCTCATGCTTACCACTGGGGCCAAGCTCTATACTGGCATCCACCGTCTTGATAGTGCCTTGCACCTCGCCGCGGATCTCTAATATGCCTTTGTAGATAACCACATCGCCCTTAACTACCTCGCCCGCAGGCACGATAAAGCGGTTCCCTTCCTGCACAATAACCTGCCATTCATCGGCCACTAATTGCGGCTTAG
>CALNBW010000201.1 GCA_937874815.1 uncultured Bacillota bacterium
GAGGCAGGTGGGCAAAGGAATTTTCCCTTGCCCACACCCTGTTACCTCTAACTATGTCATCCCTCTGCTATATAGACAATTAAGGTGGCATATTTTGTTCACCCTTAAGGCATTTCAGTTTATGTTTGTCAAAACCCGTCGCAATTGGGCCAATGCTTCACGATATTGACGCCTAACTGTGCCCTCGGGGAGGCCAAGCAATAGGGCTATTTCTTTATGTGTCCTCTGATTTCCGATTTTTTCCGCAACTATTCTTCTTTTTATTTCACCCAGGTATGAAAGCGCTATTTCGAAGTCAATCTTGGCCTGTACTGTTTCCTCAAGCGACGAGGGGTGCGGAATGTCATCGACCCATTCAATAGGTGAGCAATAGCTGTCATGTTTCAGCTTGTTACGCGCTAGGTTCTTAGCTACTGTGCGCAGCCATGCCTTGCGGTTTTTGGTGGGAAGCGATTCGTGCGCCGTTGTATGGATTTTCAAGAAAAGCTCGGCCATTATATCGTTTGCGTCGTCATCATTGTTTAGAATAGGCCGGACTGTACGGTATAGCTCCTTCGAATGCTCCTCAAAGTCGTTCATAAGCATCTGCCTTACCGATTTGCCCTCCTTTCACAGTTGATGTGTAACACATCGATAAAGACTGCATAACCCGTCCAGTGGTTTTCCCCTTCACTTATATATCCCTTGTAGAACGCAAAACGTGACACCCTTGTTGGAAAAATTTTAACCCCCTCCGTGGTAGCAGAAATGGGGCGAAGGAATACCAATCCTGTCTTTCATGCAAACAAAAAACCGCACCTCGGTCAGGTGCGGCATGGCGCATTAATAGGCTTTAAAGGCTACCCGCCACTAGGGGCGGCAACCGTCTACATTATAGGGCTCGCTATCGTAGCGGGATAACACTGAGCGGACGTAATCTAGGGTGCGATCCTTCAAAATGGCTTGCCGTAACCCCTGCATGATGTGAATCAGGTAATGCAGGTTATGAATGCTTAGCAGATAGAACCCTAAGATTTCATTGGCTTTAATCAGGTGCCTCAGATAAGCACGCGAGAAGTTTTGGCAAGCATAGCAGCTGCAGTTGGGGTCGAGCGGTAAGAAGTCGCGAGCATAGGTGGCGTTGCGAATCACCACGCGCCCCTGGCTGGTGAAAGCAGTGCCATTGCGCGCCACGCGCGTAGGCAAAACGCAATCGAACATGTCCACGCCACGAATTGTCCCTTCCACTAGGCAGTCGGGGGAACCGACTCCCATGAGGTAACGGGGTTTGTCTTTCGGAATAAGCGGGACCGTTACCTCCAGCATGTCATACATTAGAGGTTTGGGCTCGCCCGTACTGAGGCCCCCGATGCCATAACCGGGGAAATCTAGGTCGACTAAGTGCTTGGCACTTTCCTGCCGCAAGTCGGCAAAAGTGCCCCCTTGGATAATGCCGAATAGGGCTTGGGTGTCGGGCCGTTGGTGGGCCTGCTTACAGCGTGCCGCCCAACGATGCGTACGCCCCATCGCTTCTTTTGCATAGGAATGCTCGCAGGGGTATGGCGTGCACTCGTCAAAGGCCATAATGATATCTGCGCCTAGGGCATTCTCTATTTCTATGGCCCGCTCGGGGCTAAAGAAATGCTTACTACCATCAAGATGCGAACGGAACATCACGCCTTCTTCGCTAATTTTGTTCAAACTGCTCAAGCTGAACACCTGAAAGCCGCCGCTATCGGTGA
>CALNBW010000202.1 GCA_937874815.1 uncultured Bacillota bacterium
ATCACGCACTTCAATTTTGGAGCGGTTAGAAAGGGTTGGGCCAACCACAATGGGTACACCGTTTTCCGCCAACTCCTGCGCTACCTTATAACCTTCTGTGGCATGCTCAATCGTGGCCTTGATGTTGAACTCTTTGGCAACACGCACGACGGTCATGGCGTCATCTGCTCGGTGACAGTGCACTCGCAGTGGCAGTTCGCGCTTAAGCACCTTGACCATGTTCTCCAGGCCGAGGTCCCGCGTCGGCATTTTTTCTGGGTTATCGGCCGCCTTCTCGATCTTCTGTTGATAGTTCTGGGCCTTGACCAGTGTTTCCCGCAATAAGGCCGCAACGCCCATTCGGGTTTTGGGCATCAGGTTGCGGCTGCCGTAAGCGCCTTTGGGGTTCTCGCCAGTGGCTGCCTTGATACCAGAGGGAGAAAGCATGATCATCTCGTCGACCGTTTCCCCATAGGTACGCATGGTGACACCTTCGCCACCGATGACGTTAGCGCTGCCCGGTGCGCACCAGATGCAGGTGACCCCATTCTGATAGGCATCCCGCAGGCCAATTTCATCAGGATCGATACCGTCGATAGCCCGCACTGCTGCTGTGATGGGGTTCGTCGTTTCATTGACATCGATACCTTCCCACCCCTGGCCTTCCTCCCAGATGGACACATGGGCATGGGCATCGATGATACCAGGCGTCACATATTTGCCGGTAGCGTCAATTACCTGCGCTCCTGCCGGTATCTCAATTTCGGGGCCAATAGCAACAATCTTATTGCCTTCTACTAGCAGAGTGCCACATTCAACAACACCATGAGAGATAGTGTGGAGTTTACCATTCTTGATGGCTAACAAAGCTTAAAACCTCCCTTAACAGATGTGCATTTGACTCATGCCAATTAGGTTCGCCGCACCTATTGGGAATCCTGCCAGGCTACTCGATACGGATCCTGCCCCCACCGCTGATGATGACCTGCATTTGATGCCCGCGATCATCTTTCAGTGTCACTGTATTATTGCCCACCTCCTTAAATAACCCCGAGGCAGGGAAAGAAAGCTTGACGTAGAGCGTGCCCACCCGGGTAATACCTTTTGGCCAGTAAACGCGCTTAATTATCTCCCACTGCCCCGGGGCTTGGGCAGAAACAGTATAATTAGTCGCATAGATTTCTACACAGTAGGGTCTCCCTTCCTTCATGGCGGCGAAGCGGGCTGCTCGAAGGTCATTAGACAAACCAATAATGGTGGATGATAGTAACTGCCTAGAGCGCTGTTTGCCAAACAGAGGGGCCGTCGCTATTCCGGTCAACAGGCCCAGAATTGCCAGGCAGACAAGCAACTCTACTAAGGTATAACCTCGCTTGTTCATCCTTACTCACCCGCCATTTCTAATCAAAAAAATAATTCCAGGCGCTAAACTTGGGCACGACTAAACCACTGCCGATAGACTGCCACGGAAACCCGGCCACTGAGAAACTCCAGTCTGAGCCGCTAGCTCCGAGCTGAAGCGAAGCAGCCACTAGAGCCCCTTGAATGTGTACTGCGGAGGCCTCTAGTGTGCCTTGCACCCAGACCACCCCTTGTACAGCCAGCGTCCCTTGCCTATTTGGGGCCTGCCGACAATCTCCCGCTATCATCAGGTTGATGTTCCCCCGACAGTCGCGCCACCGCATATC
>CALNBW010000203.1 GCA_937874815.1 uncultured Bacillota bacterium
CAACTGTTTGAGCTTAGGCGAGTTTTGGCCGCATCAGTCGATGGCTAAGCACCTACCTACAGTACCAGGCCACACGCGCGCGAGCAGGACTACGACCTCTATCAGCAGTCTTTCAGTTATAGGGCTTATGTCTGTTGCTCAACTTCAGACTTTGGTGGCGCCGGGCTCGGCAGCTGAGCCAGCATAATGGCCGCGAACATAATCAAGCAACCGCTAGCTTCGCGCAGGGAGACTTGTTCGTGCAAGATGACGATGCCAGCCAGTAGTGCGAAGGCTGATTCTAGGGATAGAATCAGCGAGGCGGTGGTCGGTTCAGTCCACTTTTGAGCAATAATCTGCAGGGTATAGGCAACACTACAGGACAGAACGCCGGCATAAAGAATCGGCAGCCAACAGCTAACAACGTTGGCCCAGTCGACGGTCTCGAAAACAAGCATGAACGGGATTGAAAGCAACCCGCAAACGAGAAATTGTAGGCAGGACATCTTGATGCCATTAGTTTTGGGGGCAAAATAATCAATGATCAAGATGTGGACCGTAAAGCCAACGGAGGAGGCTAGTACCAGTGAATCCCCTTTAT
Organism: uncultured Bacillota bacterium; assembly: GCA_937874815.1. Lineage (GTDB taxonomy): Bacteria > Bacillota > UBA994 > UBA5500 > UBA5500 > UBA5500. Next base: position 581 of record CALNBW010000203.1, read on the forward strand.
TAATGGCTAACCCTTCTTGCACAGAGAGCAGATAAAGCCCCGCTGTAGCCATAGCCACGCACAGCCAGAGAATGGGTCGTAGTCTGCGGCCTAGAAGCCGCCCTGCAATGGGCACAAAGACGATGTAAAGGGCAGTAATAAAGCCGGCCTTACCAGCAGTAGTATAGACCATGCCATGCTGCTGCAAGGAGCTGGCGACAAACAAGACAACTCCACATAAGGCCCCACCAATTAGTAGGTCTTTTTTCTTTTTTTGTAGTTCTGGGCCAGCGGGGTAAGACCCTTTCTGCTTGCGGCGGCCGTCCATTACGATTATGACAGGCACTAGGGCTAGAGAGCCAAGCAAAGATCTAATGCCGTTAAAGGTGAAGGGCCCGATATATCCCATTCCCGTTCTTTGGGCAACAAATGATGCTCCCCAAATTAACGCCGTCAGGAGCAATAATAATTCGCCACGAATCTTGTCTTTCATGTTTATTCTCCCAGTTATTCATTAGGGCCTGGCCTTACAGAGGGTTTCTTAACCTTTCCCTCACCAAAGCAGACTGCAATGATTATATCACAGCGATGTTTATAATTTTGTAGCCTAGCAGGGATAAAGATACGATAGCAGAAATAAAACAGAGAGCGTTGGAGACAGCTTGAAAACCTGAAGGAGGAATACACAATGGAGTATACCGTATCAGAGCAGGTCAAGAAGACTTACGAATTGCTCAAGGGACTGGACGCAGTGCGGAGCGGTGTGGAATTCATTAAAGAAGATGAGCAGAATACCATTCAGGACCAGCTGGAACTGGTTGTAATTGAGGCCCCCACCTTTGAGGAAGGCCAGCGGGCTAAAGCCTTTGCCGCTAAGCTGGCAGCGTTAGGACTGGAAGATGCGCAGGTGGATCGCCATGGCAACGCATTTGGCATCAGGCGCGGCAAGGGCAACACCGGCCAGGCTATCGTCATTGAAGGCCATTTGGATACGGTTTTCCCCATGGGGACTGTCGCTGGTAGGCCGGAATCCCAAAACGGCGTCTACCACTGCCCGGGTATGGCCGATGACACTAGGGGTTTAGTTGCAGTGCTATCCGCCCTGCGCGCCTTTAACCATAGCCAGATTGAGACCCACTATGACCTCATTTTCATGGGGACTTCCCGCGAAGAAGGGATGGGCGGCTTCGGTGGCATCAAGGATTTTCTGGCCGACCATGACAACATTGTAGGTTGCATCAACGTTGACGGCGCTAGCACCGAGTCCATCACTTACCAGGCTACCGGCATGAAGACCTTTGCTGTAAATTTCTATGGCATTGGCGGCCATGCTTACGCTGCTTTTGCTAAGGTGGCCAACCCGTTGCATGCGGCGGCCCGCGCTGTGGCCAAGATCGCGGACCTCCAGGTGCCCACCTCTCCCAGGACTACCTTTGCCGTGAGTAACTTCCATGCCGGTAATGACGCCGGTGTGCACGCCATCGTCCCTCAGGCCACTATCAAGATGAACATGCGCTCCGACTGCCAAACCGAGCTAGATATCCTGTATGGCAAGGCCCTGCAATGCATTAAGCAGGCCTGTGAGGAAGAGACTGCGCGCTGGGGCGTGGATACTATCACCTATGACATTACCACCTACGTTGATGTCAAGGCTGGTACCCAGCCGGTTGACGCGCCCATTGTGCAGGCTATTTATACTCTGATTCAGGATACGGGCGTTGAGCCGATCCTTGACCATGGCGGTAATACTAACGCCAACCCGCCTATCGCAAAAGGCATTCCAGCCGTTTGCATCGGTGGCGGCGGCAAATCAGGCATGGTGCACACGACTAAGGAATGGTGGGATTCGACTGATGCCTACAAGGGGCCGCAGTTGATCTTCTACCTTGCCAACATGCTGGCGGGTATAGAGGGTGTTAGCGAATCCATTCTTTAATTCCAATAACGGCAAAGTGGCTGTTGCTTCAGGCGGCAACAGCCACTTTGCTATCGTTTTTAGAGCGAAGGAGGAAAAATATGAAACGCATTAGCGCTGAACATGCCACTTGTACCTTGTCCAAAAACCACCCCTCAGTAGCTAGGGCTGTGTCGGGAGAAACCATCGTTTTTCAGACGCTAGATTGTTATGGCAACCAAATCCGCAGTGAGGCTATCGACTTTACTGGTATCCAAGGGGATTTTAATAACCCTGCCACTGGCCCATTGTTCGTGGAAGGGGCGATGCCCGGCGATATTCTGAAAATATCCGTGCTAGACATTCAGGTGGCTGATCAGGGCGTAATGGTCGTTAGGCCCGGGGCAGGCGCTTTGGGCGATGTGTTCCAGTCTTCCCGCGTCAAGATCTTGCCTGTTAAGGATGGCCACGCAGTTTTTAACGATCATCTGCGCATCCCCCTTAACCCGATGATTGGCGTAATCGGTGTTGCACCGCTGCAAGAAACGCCAACTACAGTGCCGCATGTGCATGGCGGGAATATGGACTGCAAGCGTATCGTCAAGGGTGCGACTCTTTACCTGCCCGTATTTGTGGAAGGGGCGTTGCTCTCCATCGGTGACTTGCATGGAGTGATGGCAGATGGCGAGGTTGTCATCTGCGCCATGGAAATGGAGGGTGAAGTAACCGTTAAGGTAAAGGTAATTAAGGAACGAAAGCTGCCAATGCCGTTAGTTATGGCAGCTGATGATTTCATGGTGATTGCCTCTAAGGAAACGCTGGATGAAGCAGCCCACACTGTTACTCATGCTATGCATGGTTTCCTTGTTCATGAGGTAGGGATGGACACGCATGAGGCTGGTATGCTGCTTTCCTTGCTTGGGGAGCTCAAAATCTGCCAGATTGTTGACCCTTTGATGACTACCCGTATGGAGCTGCCGCTTGCTATCTTGGAAAGCTACGGCTACCGTCTGCCCTAGAACTTCGCATCAAGAAACGAAAACCCCAAATCGACTCTGCCTTGAAGGCTTTTGGGGAAGAACGTGCATTGCTTAACTACCATCCCCCCAATTTTTGGCTAGCTGTTAGTAGTAACCAAACCTGATAGAATAAAGGTGGGTAACGTCTTCTACGACACTAACAGTTAGGAGGAAATGGGGCATGAAATCATTAATCATGACACTAAATAAGATGCTGCAGGGGCTATATCAATCGGTTATGCGTTTTCCACTGACTGTTTTCTGCTTGCTTAGCAGCACGGCACTAACTTGCTACATGATTTCTTTACACAGAACCCCCGAGTTAATTGTTCAGAAACTGATGTTTGTCTTCCTGTTGGGTTCCTTTATTGGGGTTACGGCCCAATTTGCTTGTGAACGTTTCTGGTGTTCAGCTAAACAACGCCTAGGCGTCTATGGCCTAGCCGTTTTGCTTACCCTGTTATATTACTTCAGCATCGCCAGTTTGCCGATGCTCGGTTTCGCTGTGGTGGCTAGAACTATCGTAGCCGTGTTCGCCATGTTCTGCCTTTATATTTGGCTGCCCTCGTATCAAAGTGGAACCGACTTTAACACGGTGGCATTGATTCACTTCAAGTCGGCACTGACCTCCTTGCTCTACGCTGGCGTACTCTCTGCTGGCTTGGCTGCCCTAATCGCAGCCATTGATATCTTGTTTTTTAGGGTAGATGGCGATGTCTATGGTTATATGCTGGCTATCGTCTGGCTGCTCTTTGCCACGCTTAATTACTTGGCGCGTCTGCCTCGTTTTCATGCAGATGAACGAAAAGAGCAGGCTTATCTAGCCGAGGCCAGCCTGTTCCCCCGCGTCTTAGAGATCCTGGTGGCGCAGATAGCAATTCCTCTGATTGCTGCTTATACGCTGGTGCTATTGTCTTACTTCATCAAGATTGGCATAACCGGTAAATGGCCTATCGGTCAGCTCGGCCCCATGATTCTCGGCTATGCGGCGGCTGGTTGGCTGCTATTTATCCTGGCCAGTCGGTTAGGTAGTCGTATTGCTGTGCTCTACCAGCGCCTTTTCCCGAAGGTATTGATTCCGATAGTAGTAATGCAGCTAATCTCAGTCTATATTCGTTTACGCGCCTATGGGGTAACTGAGTCGCGCTATTATGTAGCGTTGTTCGGGGTTTTTTCTTTAGTGGTGGGTGGCATATTGACGATCCGGCCTAAGACCAAGAACGGCATTATCGCTCTTTTGGCTGCCGCATTCGCTATCATCTCCGTCGTTCCGCCAGTGGATGCCTTCACGGTGTCTCGTAATAGCCAAGTCGCCCGCTTAGAACAGATGTTGCAGTCGGCCGGAGTGCTGGTGGCCGGCCAGTTGGAAGCTAAAACCGATGTAGACTTCAAGGTGCGTCTGGAGACGACCAATATCTTGAACTATTTACAGCAGCGGGGCTATTTGTCTCAGGTTGCCTGGCTGCCGGAAAATTTTAGCCCGTATAGAGATATGCAAAATGCACTTGGCTTTGGCCCCACCTATGGGCATACCCCCGATGTAGGGGAGTATTTTAACGCTAATTTAGGTTCGCAGGCGTTAGCGGTTTCTGGTTATGATGCCCTGCTGCAGGTGGGCACGTATCGGCAGCAAGAAGATGTGAGCCATGCTTTCACCGTGAACAACCGGGAGTATCAGTTGGTGTTAAGGCGCACAAGCCCAATGGAGGCCCAAGTAGTTGTGCAGGATGCGGCGGGAGTAGAAATAATCTCTACTGGTCTGCAGGATTTTGCTATGGCCCTCAAGGATAAAGGCATCCCGGAGAAAGAGATGCTGGGCGCTGAACAGTTAACCCTGGAAGTCGCGAACGAAAAGTGCAAGCTACGTATTGTATTCCAGAATATCAGCGCTACCTTTTGCGACAGCATCAATGCCGGAATCGATTACAGCATGTTCGTTATGGTAGCTATCGCACCCTAGCGTTTTAGGAGAGGGGACACACCTCCGCGGGAAGCGCATTTTGTGGGCCGAGGAATGTCCCCAACGAATGACGGTTAAAAGCGGCCAACTGTTTAAGCTTAGGCGATTGCTTTAGCAATTCGCTTCCCTATATTATTCTACTCGACTATAGTTGTCTCAAAGCGAGGCGGGGTAGCTAGGTGATTCTTGATGAAACAGGCATCAGCAGCTTGGAGAATTGCCGTTTTGCGATCCTCGGGAAAGCTAGGCGGCAACACCAGTTGCATTTGGATTAGGCTGGCGAGCGCGGTATTCGGATCTCGTTCCACGTTCATGATGACTTTTAAGCCTTGCATGGGCAGCCCATAATTTTCGCAGTAGCCAGCTGCGTTTAAGCCGGCGCAAGCACCTAGGGAGGCCAGGAAAAGTTGAAAGGGCGATGGTGTCTCCTCACTTCCAGTCGAGATGACTAGGTTATCGAAATGCACGTTGGCATGATATGCGGTTATCTCTATCTCTGCGGTCAACATCAGTTAACCTCCCCTCTGTGCTAGCATAACCAGAATTGTGGGCAAATATGGTATGATGACAGGGAAATGAGAGGAGGCTGTGCATGAACTGGGCTACTATTTGGCGTTTCGCCACCGTTATGTTCTTATTACTTGCCACTCTGGCCATGGTTAGCTGTAAATCGGCAGTTATATCGAGGCCAACGGACAACCCACTAGCAGATCCGGATGCAGACCATGCCCAACAAGGGAGTAAGCCTGAGCTACCAGCAGCATTTATGGTGATGATCGATAACCACAGTGCTGCCCGGCCGCAGTATGGCTTGGCCAAAGCGGATATTGTTTATGAGTTCGTTTGCGAAACAGGCATTACCCGTTTCCTGGCCGCCTTTCATTCGCAAGACCCGGTGCGCGTAGGCCCAGTTCGTAGCATTCGATACTATTATTTGCACATAGCCAAAGCCTACGATTTGCCATTGGCGCATGTGGGTGGCAACATGGATGCCCTCGCCTTACGCACGCCGCTAAACATTAAGAGCGTCTGTGCCATTACTAATGCCGGCTCAGCCTTCTTCTCAGATCCGCAGCGCAAGAGCCCGCATGCTACATATACGACAAGCGAAGCGGTTTTAGCAGTGGCTACGCAGCGTGGCTACAAGCCTTTGGGCTTGCCCGAGGTACCGCGAGGCGACTGGCAGACTGGCCAAGCAGTGGCCGAGGTAGAGATCCAATATAGCTCTAAGTATAAAGTGGCCTGGGTTTATCAAGCGGATGAGCAGTGCTACAGCCGTCTGCTTAGTGGTTCCCCCCACCTGACAGCAGAACAAGAGCCGATTACAGCCCAGAACATCATTATCATTGAAGCGCCCGTCAAGACGGTCAAGGTGCCGGTGGACGAGATACAGAGTGAAATCAAGATCATTGGCCAAGGTAAGGCCTTGTTCTTACGCGATGGCAAGTTGGTTAGTGGCACTTGGCAGAAGGATAAGCCTGAAGCGCACTTTAAGTATTTGCTGGACGATTGCACGGAGTTCACTTTTGCTGCGGGGAGCATTTGGATACAACAGGTGCACTCGTTATCTCGTGACGTTGTCTACAAGTAGGTGCAGTTTAAGTTAACACAGACCCCCCGGCGCCCGTTGGCTACTGGGGGGTCTGTGTTGTCCGTTTATGGCCGGTTTAGCTTGGCTGTCCTGGGCTTAGCCGTTTAGCACGATGTTGACCATGATTTCCATACCGAGTTTGAGGCAATCCTCGTTGAAATGGACCTTGGGGCTGTGCAGCGGGTAAGCCTGCTGGCCAGCGGGCACGCGCGCGCCGAGCCAGAAGAGCGTCCCGGGTGCCTTTTCAGCATAATAGGCAAAATCCTCGCCGACCATGCTGGCTAAGGGGCTAACGATGACATTCTCTTCCCCGAGCACAGGTGTGGCGGCAGCAAGCAGTTCTTTTACGGCTTGCTCATGGTTAAAGGCGGCCGGGTAACCATAATGGTGATCAAACTGGCAGGTCGCGCCATGGGCAGCGGCTATTCCTTGCACGAGTTGACCGATGCGCTCCTTTAACAGCTCGCGGGTTTCTTTGGTCAGGCTGCGCAATGACAACTGGATTTCCGCTGTTTCGGCAATAATATTGCATACTTCCCCAGCATGGAAGGTGCCGACAGTAACTACGCCAGCCTGTTGGGCGGCTAGATTGCGGCTGACAATGGTTTGCAAGGCACCAACAATTTCGGCTCCAATGACGATGGCGTCAACTGCTGTTTCTGGATGAGCGCCGTGGCCCCCTTTGCCGTGGATAGTAACAGTGGCTCTATCTGTGTTAGACGTGCAGTATCCAGGGGTAACGAGTATCTGGCCGGTGGGTATCTCGGGTTGCACATGCAGGGCAAAGACTTTCTCCACGCCCTCCATTACACCGGCGTTTACTAACGGCAGTCCTCCGCCGCCGCTTTCCTCAGCGGGCTGAAA
>CALNBW010000204.1 GCA_937874815.1 uncultured Bacillota bacterium
GCTGAACCGGCTATTGTTGCTGCCGCTCTGGGGGCATTGCGTTTGCATTTGGGGGAACAGCTGGGGCTAATCCCCGCCAACACTTTCAGCTTCCTGTGGGTGACGGATTTTCCACTGCTAGAGTGGGATAGCGACGCTGGGCGTTTTGTTGCGTTACACCATCCATTCACAGCGCCCAAAGACGCCGATCTGGCACTGCTGACCAGCGACCCAGCACGCGTACGGGCCAAAGCTTATGATCTAGTGCTTAATGGGGTGGAGCTGGGTGGTGGCAGCATTCGTATTCATCAGCGGGCTGTACAAGAGCAAATGCTTGAAGTTATTGGTTTAGACATGGTCGAGGCTAAGCAACAGTTCGGCTTCCTGTTAGAAGCCTTTGAGTATGGCACACCGCCCCACGGTGGCATCGCCTTGGGCCTAGATCGCTTCGCCATGCTCTTAGCTGATCGTCCTAGCATCCGAGACGTAATTGCTTTCCCCAAGACGACCAGTGCAACTGATTTGATGACACAGGCACCGGGGCCAGTGGCCCAACAGCAGCTGGACGAGTTGGGCATTAGGTTGAAATAGGGGCCGGACAACCACTTGAAAAAAATGTGAATTTGCCTCTTGCATCCGGAGAAAGTTTGTGTTAAGATTTTGTTAGAAATCAAGCAAGTCGCTCTGGAAACTACTGCTTGTTGTCCATCACCGGCGTAAGTGATACAATAAGTTTACGAAACAAGGTTACAACTTTTCTGCTGTGTACGTGGGTTCGATCTGTTTTGAACCAACACATGGACATTGGGGGCCGGATCCACCGCGGCATACATGCCCGTATAGATCGGGACTTATAAAACGGTGGCATGGTGCCCGCCCTGCTAAGCGGGTTTCAAAAACGGAAAGGGCTCACGGCATGGTGGATGATTTACCTGGCGAGGTTAAGACCTCGCCTTTTTGCTGTCAAAGGCAGGAGAAGCTAAAATAGTGGAGAACAAAAAGATATGTTTGCCTAGAAAGGTGGGGGAAGTAGTGCAACAGCAAATGGGCGTAGTTGTCGCCAGTGATGCCGGCACAGCGCAAGTACGTATAGTACAGCATTCGGCTTGTGCTCACTGCGGCAAATGCCATATGAGCCATGAACAACGCTCTCTCATTGTATCTGCTCAGAACCTGGTGGCGGCTCAGCCTGGAGATAGAGTCGTATTATCTCTGTCAGAACGGGCCGTGCTACAGGCCGGGTTACTTGCTTACGCATTGCCCCTGATAGCCATGTTTCTGGGTGCCTTTTTGGGCCACTACTATGGTGGGCAAACTGGGGCCCTGGTAGGCGGGTTTGGTGCGCTGGTAGTTAGCTATGTACTGCTACATTATGTATTGGAACCGCGTCTACAGCGAGGCCCAAAGTTTTCGCTCAATATCACTAGAATCATTGATGACGAGGAGGCAAATAGTTGTGTCACAGAACACGATAACAGTCACTACTAACACCTTTGAAGCGGACGTGCTAAAAGCTACACGCCCTATCCTAGTAGATTTTTGGGCGGCTTGGTGCGGCCCTTGCCGTATGGTCAGCCCCATTTTGGCAGAGCTGGCCCAAGAACTGGCAGATAAATTTACTTTGGCTAAGCTCGACGTGGATGCTGAGCCAGCTATTGCTGCTAAGTACCAAATTATGAGCATTCCTACTATGGTTCTGTTTAAAGACGGCAAGGAGGTTACCCGCCTCATGGGTGCCATGCCCAAGGCGGCCATCAAGCAGCGTATTGAG
>CALNBW010000205.1 GCA_937874815.1 uncultured Bacillota bacterium
TAACCGCGCTGATTAGAGAATGTAAGGGGGTATTAGATGAGACGGAGCTTACTATTGTTGATCATTCTAGCTACCTGTTTGCCTATCCACCTACAGGCTGATACCATTGAGGCTCCGTGCATGTACGTATCTATATCAACATCACTGGACGACAACGGAACCTCGGTATCGTCATGTCGGGTCAAGTTTGATTGCAGAAAGCAGCACGATGAAATCGATGTGTCGGTAGTGTTGCCACAAAATTCGATGCTTACTAAGCTGCAGATGGACGGAAGTCTTTCGATTGAGGAAGTCGAAACTGGATACGTGAAAATAAGCGGTAGTATGGGTGAGGGAGAGTCAGCTGTAGCAACCATTGAATCCGTACGTGTTCACGGATTTGAGGATGGCATATTGAAGAATGACGGGTACCACTTGTCCTTTTCTGGGGTGACCCTTGAACGGCTTCAGATTCAGTCGTACATAGTCAACTCATCGCTGGCCAGGATTCGGTATCAGCCAGCAGATTGCCGGCTATATGTCCTTGCCTCTGCCTCAGGTCTGGATAACGCCTCATTTGCACCCATCCTGTCAACAGATTCACAACTTAGATGGGATCTTTCGGCGGAGGATCTAAAGGGGTATGGGCCAAAAGACAAGCTGACGATCTATTACAGAGAACCAATTCGGCGTCAACGCCCGTACCCTTGGCCTTCGATCTTCGGGTTGATGGGAATAGGTTTAGGATTGGTGGCTATCATTCGTCACCGCCGTTGGCACCATCACCGCATCGGTCATGCCGTGGATGATTGGTTTACTGAGGGGGACTAAAGTAGCTAAGGCACCAGAAAGGGTTATTTGCTCATTCTGTAAAAAATAGTAAGGGCAGAGGCGTAGTTTGCCTTCAAAGGTAGCGATGCTTTCGCTGGTGTGTTCGTAGTGTCGCGCAATTTGGGGCAGGGATTGCTGATAGGCCTGAATGATATAGGGACTGGTGCTAGCGAGCGCCAGATAATCGTCAATCGTTTTGGCCCAGTGACCTGTGGTATAGTCCTTGCCGCGGCTAAAGCCATGTCCTCCCCAAGCTAGTGGCGAAAAACCAGAAGGTTTGAGCACATAGGGGCGTTGGCGCCGACTAGTTTGCTTAAGCTTGGCCAGCGAACCTAGGGGGCCGCCTGCGAATGCCACTGGGTCGCGACAGAGCAACCAGGTTGGGGGAATTAACTCCTGTAGACATGTTAATGCTTCGCGCCCTAATAGCTGTTCCCAGTCGCCCTGTAGATCTGGGTGATGCAAAAAGGCGAACCACATTTTTTCCTCCAGATATGGCTTAGGCGGGGGAGTGATCTTGATTTTGCCTCGTGCGCCAAGGTATAGGAGTTCTTTGGCATTTGGTATGTTATCTAAATCAAAGAGCTCGAAGAAACGATAGATGAGCAGTAGTCGCTGTCCCTGGTAGCGGACTTGATCGTTATGTATTGTTAGCTGCTCGGGTCTGAGGGTGGGGATAAGCAAGCCCGCTTCTTGCCAATGCCGGGAGAGCCAAGCAGTTTCTGCCCGGTACCCGCCACACTCGTCGGATACTACAATGGCGGCTTGTTCTGCGGGGCTAATCAGGTCGGCTAGGGCGGCGGCCATGGCAGCAGCTGTCCGGCCAGCACCAACTAGTGGCCAATCCGTATAAACTTGTTCAAAGAAGCTCAGCAAGCCCATACTTCCAGGCACCGAGTCTAGCTCAGTTGCTTTCCAGCCGTCAGCTGTAAGCAGAAGATCAGGGCGAATGATATGCGGTATTTGCCCGCGAAAGGCCTCCGCTTGGGCTAATTCCACCAACCAAGCAGGCTTGCCAGCATCCAGGTATTGGGCGACGAACTGAGGCACATCGCCATGTTTACTTAATCGATAGAGCTCTTCCATTGCTCGGTAAAAACTTTTCAAATGTTGGCCCATTTGTTGTAGCTGGTTTGCTTGTTCAGGGTTAATCAGATAAGGCGTGGGCCCAATGCGAAAAGAAGCAAAGCGAGCATCCGGGTTGGGCCTGGCTAGTGGGCGTAGGATCCGGGCGTGTCCAATGGCAGCGTCAATGCGTTGGCAGGCTTCTAGGCATTGCACATGAATCACCCTCACAAAAACATATTGTCGAGATAACAGTGGTAGGTCTAGTAATAACGTTCTTTATATGCTATGTCAAGAGCCTAGGAGAGGTTCACCGCGGTTAGCTAGGCTCCTTGTGGTATGATTTCTGGCCACTAGTGAGACATTAAGTCCAATAGGCTTAAGCAAGGGAGTGCAATAGCATATGAATAAGCAAATGGTCGTAGGGCGTGTGCGTGACCTGGAGCAGCGTACCAAAGTTCTGCGCCAACAGGCTGGCTCAAATGGGAGTCAGAATGATGACGATACCTTATGGATGTCTAGCCTAGACATCATTGGCGAATTACTTAGTATGGTAGAGGAACTAGTTGGCGAAAGCGAAAATGTAGGGGACAAGATGCAACTGGCCTGCCCCAATTGTCGCTCAGTAGTTGCCGTTTCCTATGATGCGGTAGCCGATGCGGCGGTAGACTGCCCTGCTTGCGGAGCAACGATGCTACTGACAAATCCAACTTAAGAAAGACAGCTGTTAGGGGGACCGCACAAGAAAGTGGTCCCTTTTTTCTGTTTACCAGGAGAACGGGGGTTACAGGGAAAATATTGGACATTGTTCGGTACCGTTCGCTACAATTAGGTGTGGAATCGAGACAGAAGGGAGAACGGTTAGTTTGGCGAGAAAAAAAGGAAATTCTAAACCGAAGATTGGCTTAGCGCTAGGTGGAGGAATAGCGCGCGGGCTGGCCCATATTGGGGTGTTGCAGGCCCTAGCTGAACTAGACATAGATGTAGCCATCGTGGCTGGTACAAGCTCAGGCAGTATCGTGGGCGCGCTTTTTGCAGCAGGCTATCCCCCGGAAGGCATTGAGCAGGTAGCCCGCGGCACTACTTGGCGTGATTTAGGGCATTTGGTTGTGCCGCGGCGCAGCCTTTTGGGTGCCGATCGCTTGGAGAAACGGCTGGATACGCTGCTGCGGGGGCGAGTATTCTCTGATTTGAGATTACCCTTTGCAGCAGTCTGCACTGATCTGCTACGAGCAGAAAAGGCAGTGCTTAGCTCGGGCGCAGTGAGCCTGGCTGTGAGAGCCAGTTGTTCTATGCCTGGTATTTTCCCTCCCGTGGAATGGGAAGACAGGCTATTAGTCGATGGCGGCACGGTTGAGAACGTGCCAGTTCAGACTGCAAGGGATATGGGAGCCGATTACGTTATCGGGGTCGATCTTTACGGCGATATTGCCGCTGTGCAGCAGGTGGAAGGCATTATGGGAGTGTTAATGCGTAGTTTTGAAATTACGCAGCGCTATCGTTGCTTGGCCGAATTCCAAACGGCGGATGTTTGCATTGAGCCACGCCTAGCTGGAGAAAGCCTGATCGACCTGAGTCGAGTCGATCTGTACGTTAAGGCAGGCTATGAGGCTGCGATGGAGCAACGAGAAGAACTGCTCCAGTTGAAGTAGGGACTCCCCGCTGGTGAGCCCAGCTCCCCGCAAACTTATGGTAAGTCAAGACCAGGAGCGCATCAAGGCCACACGCGCGCAAGCAGGACCACGACCTTTATCAGCAGTCTCGGGCGCATCGCATACGTTTTTTACAAGACGTGTGCGATGCGCCCTTTGTGATCCCAGCTGGCATAAATTTCGTGACAGGCCATAAGCATGTAACAGGTGGTGGTGGAACGATGAAACCCTGGGATAGTTTGCTGGCGCTTCTACCGGAAGAATGGCGCGATTGCCTGCTGCGCTCCCCTCGGACAATACTGGCGCAGGTGCAAGAACTGCGCGTTCGCCAGGGACAACCAGTTTTGGCCTATGGGGTTTTTGGTGAGAGGGTGCTCACAGCAGCCGGGCTTAGTACCGAGTGGAACCGTATGGTTGTGGCGCAGCCCGAGCAGATCAAACATCTACTAGCGACTATCAGCCAAAACTCCATCTATGCGCTGGAAGCTGAACTTCGTTCCGGTTATGTAACCATGACCGGCGGCCACCGCATCGGCCTTAGCGGTCGAGCAGTCACTGAAAACGGGCGCGTGCGCACGCTAAAGTATATCAGCAGCTTTAATATCCGCCTGGCTCGTCAAGTTGTTGGTTGCGCTAGCACGCTATTGCCTGCTTTGTTCACAGCCGATGGCCAGCTTTGCAGCACGCTGCTGGTGGCTCCGCCCCAGGGTGGCAAGACCACCATGCTGCGTGATCTGGTGCGGAGTTTGAGCTGGGGGACCGATTGTCCTCGCCCCTACAAACTGGTTGTAGTGGACGAGCGTTCGGAGTTGGCAGCTTGCTATCAAGGAGTGCCCCAGCTGGATATCGGCCCGCGGGCTGATGTGCTTGACGCCTGTCCAAAAGCAGAAGGAATGATGATGGCCTTGCGTTCGCTTAGCCCAGAAGTACTTGTTACCGATGAAATAGGGCGGCGAGAAGATGCGGAGGCCATTGAAGAGGCCCTGCACTGCGGGGTCGCAGTTCTGGCAACGGCCCACGGCAGTAGCTGGGAAGAACTGCTGCGGCGGCCAGCGTTGAAAGATTTACTCTTACGTGGTTCATTTACTCGCTTTGTTTTGCTAAGCACGCGCCATGGACCGGGAACCATTGAGGCCGTGCTAGATGACAAACAGCGATCAGTGGGGAGGTAACGCCGGTGATTGTTCTGTTGCTCAAGATTGCAGCCAGTGCTCTCATTATCCTGGCGACCACGATAATTGGCTTTGATATTGCCCGCCGCTACCGTGACCGCCCCCAGCATTTGCGTCAGCTACAGTCCGCATTGCAAGGTCTTGCTACCGAGATTAGTTATGGGGCGACCCCTTTGCCGGAGGCCTTTGCCAGTTTGGCGACAACCCATCGCCCCCCTATCGCTGACATGTTTCAGGTGGCTGCTAGCCAGCTGGCTCGGCCGGGAACGACTGCAGCTGTAGCCTGGCAGGCAGGGCTAGAAACGCTGTTAAAGCGTTCAGCGCTTGGCCAACGTGATTTAGCGGTCGTAGGGCAACTGGGGACGGTCCTGGGCCTGTCCGACCGGCTTGATCAAGAGCGCCACTTGCTGTTAGCACTACAGCATTTGCAGCGCGAAGAAGTGCTTGCAGAGCAAGAGCGGCAGCAGAACGAGCGTATGTGGCGTTATTTGGGCGTACTATCGGGGTTATTGTTGGTCATAGTCTTAGTGTAGACAGGCCTTGAGTTCGGTCTGAACGAAGGGGGAACGAGAACGTGGGCATCAATTATGCGGTAATCTTGCAGGTCGCGGTCTTTGGGTTCGTAGTAGCTATCTTGCACAAGATACTGGAGAAATCAGGTAGAGAAGAGTATGCGCAAGTGTTGGTGCTTCTAGGAGTGATTGTAGTGATGTTTACGGTTATCCGCTGGATGAACGAGTTGTTCTCTACCATTCGTGCTATGTTCCAGTTCTAGTAGGTAAGGGCTGATGGATATTGTCCCCATTGTGTTCCTGGCCATTATCGGTGTCGTTTTGTTGATTATTTTGCGCCAGAGTCGGCCAGAAATGGCTTTGGTGCTTTCCATTTTGCTGGGAGTGCTGATCTTTGCCACGGTCATTCCTAAAATCGGAATGATCGTCGCCACTTTAGGCAGTATCGCCTCCAAGGCCGATGTAGGTAGTCTGCATCTGGAAACGCTCCTTAAGATTGTTGGTGTCGCCTACATTGCGGAATTTGGTGCGCAGGTTTGCCGTGATGCCCAGGAAGGTGCTATCGCTAGTAAGGTCGAGCTGGCTGGCAAAGTGATCATCATGGCCTTATCAGTACCGATTGTGCTAGTAATTCTAGATTCAGTTCTGCAGTTGCTACCTTGAGGTAGTTGGCAGATCCGCTAGGAGGTGGTTGCCTTGTCGCGCAAGTTATTGCTTTTAACTTTAGTCTTTACTTTGCTCTGGCCCACACTAGTAGAGGCCGCAGGCCCGGGCGGAGCTAGCCCGGTTGATGAGATCCTAAACCAGCAATTACAGGCCATTGACAGCAGCGAGTTTGATAGCTTCTTGAAGCAGCTGGAGCAGGAGTATGAAGGGCTGCTGCCCGATTTGTCGCTAAGCGGAGTGCTGAAGTCGATCAGAAACCAAGAGGGCTTCTCCCTGGCTCAGCTGCTTAAGGCCATATTCACTTTGCTGTTTCGTGAACTGGCGGCCCAATCTGCCCTGCTCATTCGTCTTTTGGTTCTGGCCATGCTCTGCGTGTTACTGCAGCATTTACATGAGGCTGTTGACGGCAAGGTGGCAGACATCGCTTACCTTATCTGTTACTTAGTCATCATGGGATTTGCTTTGCAGAGTTTTGGACGGGCACTCAGCCTGACGCGCAATGCCCTGGATTCAATGCTTAGCTTCGTACATGCCTTGTTTCCGCTACTGTTGACGGTAGTGCTGGCGGCAGGTAATGTCAGCTCTGCTGCCCTTTTTAACCCCTTGCTAATGTTGGTGCTCAATGCCATAAGTACCCTGATTATCAACGTGGCCGCGCCGCTGATTTTCTTTGCAGGCGTGCTAATTCTGGCCAACAACCTTTCATCTAACATTAAAATCTCCCGCTTAGCATTCCTACTACGAGATATTGGGGCAGGATTAATGGGGCTTCTGTTTATGATATTTGTGGGCTTTAACATTGCTCAGGCTACTGTAGGGGCAGTTGCCGATGGTGCTGCTTTTCGTGCTGGCAAATTTGCTGTGAAAGCCTTCTTGCCGGTAGTGGGAGGTATGTTATCGGATGGTTTTGAGACGATCGCCGGCTGCACAGCTTTCATCGGCAATACCTTGGGCTTTCTAGGGGTCATCGGGGTCGTGCTTTATTGCGCCTTACCTGCAATCCGTATCATATCGCTATTAGCCATCTATCGTATCGTGGCAGCCATCATCCAACCGTTAGGCGGTGGGTTGCTATCGAATGCCCTAAACGAAATATCGGGCATCTTCACTTACTTTTTTGGTGCCTTGACTGTGGTGGGTGTGATGCTGTTCGTGTTGATCACCGTAATTATCGGCACAGGTAATAGTGCCCTCATGTTACGGTGACGATGGAGGAGGGCTGCAAATGTTGCTAGCTGTAAGGGAATTTGTACGTAACGTGCTAGTGATAGTTGTCCTGGCGGCGTTTTTGCAGTTAATTTTGCCTCAGGGTGGTATGCGCCGTTACGCGCAGTTAGCTTTGGCCTTGGTGATGGTGTTAACACTAATTGGGCCTTTGCTAGCGCTGACACGAGCATCCTGGGATATCGACGAACTGCTGGGGCAAGCGCAAACCCAGACGGCTTGGACAGAACTTAAGGCCAAGAGCGAACTGTTACAGCACCAGAACGACGCTAGTCTGCTGAAGACATATCGAGACCTTTTGGCCATACAGATACAAGACATCCTGGCGCGAATCGGAGAAGTGGAACCGGTGGCTTGTCAGATCGAACTGGTAGAAGATCAACAGGCCGAGGACTTTGGTCGTATCTTGAGCATCCAGATCCAATGCCAAGAGGGCTCCCAGGCAGTAAAGCCAGTTTATCAGGTGAGCCCCGTGCAAATCGGGGAGGGGGCTGCCGCGAGTCAGGAACAGCCACAGCTATCGGATTGGGCTGAGGCCAAACAGCAGGCCATTCAACAGGCGCTGGCCAAGTATTTTTTACTGGCCGAGGATCAGGTACTAGTGACAATTGGTTAGGGGGGATAGTATGTCAAAACAGTCACAGCAGGCAATCGGGGAGCAGATGGGCGCTATTTGGCAAAGGCTCGGTAGTAACCGGATACTACTTTTTGGTCTGGTGGGAGTCGTGGCCCTATTAGCCCTACAGTTACTCTGGCCGAGCAAACAAGCCGGAACACCATTCCCGCACTCGACCCTAGTCGAAGCTAAGCCTCAGTCCATGGATGCTACTCTGGAGCGAATCACGGCTTATCGTCAGGATTTGGAGCAACAGTTGGGCGAATTATTGATGGAGATTCAGGGAGTTGGCAAGGTGCGGGTAATGCTGACCTTAGGTAGTGGCCCAGAAGTTGTGCCAGCCATCAACATGCAAAGCTCGCAAAAGACGACAGAGGAAAAAGACAGTAACGGGGGCACACGCTTGACCAAAGAGGAAAGCCAGTCCAGCAATTTGGCGACAAGTAACAGCCAGCTGCTGTTGTTGCAAGAGAAACTACCACCGATAATAGGAGTAGTTGTTGTCGCTCAGGGAGCAGAGAAGGCCGATATTCGCCTAGAGTTGACCCGGGCTGTGCAGACTATCTGCAATGTCCCAGCCTACTCTGTTCAGGTAATGCCAGGGAAATGAGGGAAAACAGATGATCATTCGCGGTAAATCTTTAATGCTGAGCTTGAG
Organism: uncultured Bacillota bacterium; assembly: GCA_937874815.1. GTDB lineage: Bacteria > Bacillota > UBA994 > UBA5500 > UBA5500 > UBA5500. The sequence continues at coordinate 8,376 of CALNBW010000205.1, forward strand.
CTTACTTATTTTGCTGGCCGTTTCTGGTTACTACTTGATGAATAGTTACTACAACTATTTACCTCAACTTGCGGAAGATCCTGAACTGGTTACAGCAACGGGGGGAGCGCCTACGCCGGGGCTAATGCCAGATAAGCTGCCTGATGCCTATACGGAGCCGACCAGAGATTTCTTTAATGAGCATCGCCTGGAGCGGGAGCAGCAGCGAAGCATGCAACTGGAGTTGCTGCGCGAGGTAGTAAATAATAGCAATACTAGCGATGAGCTGCGTCAGCAGGCGCAACAGGCTTGGCTAGCACTAACTGCTACCATGGAAAAGGAGTTAGCTATTGAGAAATTGGTGATTGGCAAAGGGTATGCCGACGCTATCTTGCTGCTTAATGGCGATGTGGCGCATCTAGTAGTGAAAACAGAGGGCTTGAATCAGGCCCAGGCTATTCAGATCATCGAGCTAGTGGCTAGTACACTGCAAATGGACGTGAACAATGTGCGAGTGATAGAAAGGAAATGAACTACCCCAGCAGCAAGGGGTTCCGAGGGAGTGACGCCCGGGGCACCTTGCTTTCGTTTGCGGCCAGGGTCAGGGAAAGGATTGTTATACTGGCGTCCCTCAAGTATAATGGGGGTGCGTCTAGAATTAGCTGGACTTAGAGCTCTTCCATTGCTGATATAGAAAAGGAGGCACTAGAATGGACAACACTAATTCCCATGAAGAAACACGTGATGCAGGCGTTGTACGTATTTCGGACGATGTTGTGGCAGTGATAGCAGGGCTTGCTGCTAGTGAAGTTGCTGGGGTAGCCGGTATGGGAGGCGGTGGCTTAGCCGGTAGCGTCTCGGAGATGTTAGGCAAGAAGAACCTCTCCAAGGGCGTTAAAGTGCAGGTGGGCGATAAACAAGTTGTGGTTGACCTGTTCATCATAGTTGAGCACGGCGCTCGCATTCCAGTCGTTGCCCGGACCGTTCAGGAAAATGTGAAGAATGCCATTGCTAATATGACGGGTCTAGAGGTTGTTGAGGCTAATGTGCACGTGCAGGGAGTGCTTTTCCCGGAAGCCGCTAAGAGCGAAGAAGCAAGTAAGGGCAAGTAGTTATTCACTTTGAATGAGGCGCTAGTAGGGCATGATCAGCGTGCCCGTTCTAGTGCCCCACCTACATCAACCGCGTACTGCGGTTTTTTTCTCACTAAATGCGGCCCAAGCCATGCAGGTTCGACTTGCACTAATTGGCGGCGGTTATGCTAGTATAGGGAATGTGAGAACAAAGTTTGTTTTGCAAAGGAATGATGCACATGAGCCGGCGCTTAGCGCGTGAAGTTGCCTTGCGCACTCTCTTTCAACTAGATACTGGGCATATCGCTGAAAGTGATGCTTTCGCATTTGCTTTAGAGACAACTCCGCTTTCAGAAAGCCTGATACCGTTTGCGCAGGATTTAGTGCAGACGGCCCTTAGCCATCAAGCTGAAAGTGATGCCCTAATCAGTGCTAAGAGTGTTGATTGGGAGCTCAGTCGTTTGCCCAGAGTTGATCGCAGTATCTTGCGGCTGGCTATTGGGGAGATGCTGGCGGAAACGGCTACCCCAACCGGTGTGATTATTAACGAAGCTGTGGAGTTAGCCCACCGCTATAGCACGGAGGAATCGGGGCGTTTTATCAATGGTCTATTGGGCAGCGTCGCCCGAGATAAATAGTATGGCTGCTCCGTTATTTTTGGGTGTAGACACGAGTTGCTACACGACTTCACTAGCCATCGTTGATGCCAATGCTTGCCTAGTGCAAGAAGAGCGTAGGCTATTGCCGGTAGCGGCCGGCGAACACGGCCTGCGGCAAAGTGACGGCGTTTTCCACCATGTGCGCCATTTGTGTGAGGTGTGGGAGCGCTTTCCTCTTCCGGCTGAGATAGTCGCCGTCGGAGTGAGTTCAAAGCCGCGCCCTGTTGCTGATTCCTATATGCCTGTTTTCCTAGCGGGCTTAGCCGTAGCTGCTAGTATCGCTGCTAGCAGGCAGATACCTTTATACAAGTTTTCGCACCAAGAGGGGCATTTGGCGGCGGGCCTGCAAGGTAAGCAGCCGCAGGAAGCTTTTCTAGCTGTACATATTTCTGGAGGCACCACGGAAATCCTGCGTGTGGAACCCCGCCGGCAGGGCGCTGGTTTCGAAGTTGATTTGCTCTCTGGTACTAGCGACTTGAGTGCCGGACAGATGATCGATCGTGTCGGTGTGGCTTTGGGCCTGCCTTTTCCTGCCGGCCCCGATTTAGAAAGGCTTGCCGCGCAAGCCGACGGGAAACTAAGTTTACCTTCAGCTGCTGGTGGTCTCAGTTTCTCTGGCCCCTTTACTGCTGCAATACGGCTAATTGAGCAAGGCGATGCAGATAAAGAAATTGCTTTCGCGACTTTGCGGGTAGTAGCTAACTCCTTAGAAAAGCATTTGCGTAAAGCCGCTGAGGCCCAAGGATTGTCCCAGGTACTATTGGTAGGCGGAGTGATGAGCAACCAGCTGATTCGCCAACGCCTAGAGCATCGTTTGGCGGGAAGGCTGCAGCTCCATTTTGCTGAGCCGAGATTATGTACCGACAATGCAGTTGGCACTGCACTTTTAGCGCGTTCTGAGTATCTTAGCCGTTGCTAACGTTATTGGGGTGGAAAAGAGGGTAGATAATGCAGAGGTTATTTTCAGTAAGCCAGATTACCAATTATCTGCGCGCCCTACTAGATAGTGATGAGATTATGGCGCAGGTTTTGGTGGAAGGTGAAGTATCGAATTTTACCCATCACAGTTCGGGGCACATGTATTTCACGCTCAAAGATACTAACAGTCGGCTGCGGTGTGTCATGTTTCGCAGCAATGCTCTCAGCCTGCAGTTTGAGCCTAAGGCTGGCATGAGCGTCATAGCGCAGGGGAATATCAGTGTTTATGAACTAGATGGGCAATATCAGTTATATGTAAATAGCCTACGCCCTGCTGGGCAAGGGAAATTATACTTAGCATTTCTAGAACTAAAGGAAAAACTAGAACGAGAAGGGCTATTTGCACCAGAGCGCAAACGTCCGTTGCCCTTTTTGCCACGTACTATCGGTATAGCCACTTCACCAACCGGTGCAGCCTTGCAAGATATGCTCAGTATCATTAAGCGCCGCTATCCCCGCGCCCATGTTTTGGTTGTACCAACCATTGTGCAAGGATCAGAGGCCCCCGCCAGCATTGTTCGTGCCTTAGAACAACTAGGCCGGATACCGGAAATCGATGTCGTCATCGTGGGCAGGGGAGGCGGCTCTATTGAAGAGCTATGGGCCTTTAACGATGAACAAGTGGCCAGAGCTATTGCAGACTGTCCCAAACCAGTGATTTCTGCTGTGGGACATGAGACGGATTTCACCATCGCTGATTTTGTGGCTGACCTGCGTGCTGCTACGCCTAGCGCTGCAGCTGAGGCAGTGGTGCCAGTTTTGGCTGAACTAGAACTTACCCTGCTGACTTGGCAGAATCGCCTGTTGACGGCCATACATAACAATGTGTTGCGCCAAGCCCAAGCGGCCAACAACCTGGCGGCGCGCTTAGTGCGACAGCATCCAGAACGGGGACTAGAGGCAGCCGCGCAAACATTGGATAGCTTGCAGGAAAGATTGCAGCGAGCGATGGTTGGCAAGCTAGAGTGGGGCACGCAGCAGGTGCAGGCCAGCGCTACTAGCTTGCAGGCCTTGAGCCCTCTGGCCGTGTTAGCGCGGGGCTATACCATTACCCTGAACCAGACAGGCGAAATTATCCGTAATCCCTATCAGGTTGCAGTGGGCGATATGTTGGAGACGGTTGTTGACCAAGGGCGTATCTATAGTCAAGTGATTTCAGTGGGAGGTAAGAAGGATGCAACAACAGATGCAGGAAATGTCCCCCAAGCTTAGCTTTGAAGAGTGTCTACAGCGGGTGCAGGCAGTTGTGGAACAACTTGAGGGTGGTAACTTGTCACTGGAAGAGTC
>CALNBW010000206.1 GCA_937874815.1 uncultured Bacillota bacterium
TACAGAGAGCAATATGCCTTAGCATAGAATTGCGCACTTTAGGCTTATCAGCGCCAAACGCCATCGCCCGCCATAGCAAACTCATGACCTTCGCGTAGTCTCTTAATAGATATTTATTCTCGATCGTTTCCGCTAAGCCGACATGGAAATTGTAATTGTACTCTCGGTATTTCGCGAAGATTTCTTCGTCACTATAGGTTAACAGGTCTTCGGTTTCTTTTATCAATGCTTCGATTGCATCGGCGTTTGTCCTACGCAGTGTAACCGAAATAATTGCGTTCTCAAGCATGTACCTATACTCAAGCAACATTATGACCTCTCCATACGTAATGCTTTTAATCCGATAACCCCTATGAGGCGCCTTATCAATATAGCCCTCAGCTGCCAGGAAATTCAAAGCTTCCCTAGCCGGGGTAATACTTACATCGTATTTTTCCGCAATTTGGGCCTCAATAACAGTCTCGTTAGGTTTATAGTCTCCATTGTTTATGGCCTTAATCATATCTACCACAATAAGCATCGCCTTTGATTTCTTCTGCATTTATACTTCCTCCAGCCTAAACATATATGATAAATATATTTTTAGCTTAACATCTGCTACACCCAACGTCAACCATAACAGCACATACAAGTTTTAACCGGCAACACAAAAAGGACAAGTAAAGAAGCGCACCCCTAGGCGCTAGACATGATGTCTAGGCATTGAAGGTGCGCTTGATGGCCAATGGGTTGCCCCCATGGCTGGCCGTTTATTCTTTCTGTTTAATGCTTAAACCAATCGTCAACCCCAGACACATTCCAATGCCCATACCAACACCCATGTTCTTAAAAAGCAGATGACCTACTAACGCTCCGAAACACATGCCTAAGCACATTCCTACCGCCAAATAATTGTCTTCTTCATTTCCTTCATACCCGTCGTTGTCTTTATCGCCAATCTCCGTACTTATATTTTCATTATCCACTTCGTCCATGCTGTCAATTCCTCGTCTTTCTACTCGCCATTAACCCGAATACAACTATATTCTTGCGGCCCACTAGAATCAAGTTATGCGCTCACGTACGTTCATCAATCTTGCCTCTCTTCCAAGGTGACCGTCCCCGCGGCGGGTGAGCGACTGTCTTCACGGCTAGTCTTCTGAGGCCATCGAGAACAGTTCTTGAGTTAAAGCAGTGGCGACATCCTTAGCCGTAGCCAATGCTCTTTTTTCCTCAGGGCTTGTCTGCTCCCGCTTTCTACAAAATAGATAGAAAAAACTTTCTCGGCCCTCCTGGGAAGTCAAGATCGTTGATACGTCTTTTATATAGGCCTTCATGTCTAAACTTGGGAAAACAATTCGGATCTTTTCTAAATCCTGCTTAAGAAAACCGCTTTTAAACTTATTAGCACTTATTATGACAAAGTCAAAGGGGATGCCAAGGTTGGTCGCAATTCTCTCTAAGCATAGAGCCCAACGTTTGATTTTCATATTTCCTTGCATCAGGTTAACGTAATCCTTCTCAGTGATTTCTTTTCCATCCCTCTTCTCAATAAGCCGACCTTCCTCCGCCTGTAAATAGGCCAATAGAGCATCGTCAATGACAGGAATAGCAAAGTGCTCAGCAAGGTATTTCTCAATCTCTTTGAAGGATCTTTCCAGTTGATCAAGCGTGCTTGGTCCCAATTTGCTTTCAAACAGCGCCCTATACTCAGCTTCGGATTTCCAGACCGGGATGCGTCGCCTATTTCTGGCGAAATACTCGTCTATCAGCATATCTGAGCAAACGCTTTTCATCATGTGTAGGACATCCTCATCGGCAAGCAAAGCGACCCTCCCTTTGCTACCAAAATCTATTCCCTCCCTAGTTAAGGCCTCGTAGCTGAAGAATCTTTTTCCGGGATTAGCAAAATACTTGTCGATACCGCGCATGGCGTGTTGTAGCAAGAAATGTTCATATAGAATTGTAGGATGGTTCTGGATCCACTTTTTTTGAGTATCATGAGCGTAAATGGCATTCTCGATAATGCTCAGAGCCTTTTTATGAAAGCCTAACCGATGGAAGCCATCTACCTTAATAATACAGACGCCCTCCAATAAGCGTTCGTAATCAATAAGCACGCTCTGGAAACCGATAGTCTGCGCGTCCCGGATGATATAATCCAGCCTGTCCACATCTATTATGGGTGAGTTTAGCAGTTCTATAAAACAATTGAGGATATCATGCTTGCCTTTCTCCTCATTTATATACCGGTGTCCCGTAACACAGCGAGAAAAGAAATCCCGTTCAAAGGCATCCCTAATATGGTCCTTGAACCGCTCCAGGGCAATAATACAACTCATTATCTCATGGAGCGCGGCTGATTTCCCCGCCCTAGAGTAAGAATCAACATCCGCTGCAAACATCTTATCGCCCACTAACGCTGTGAGCTTGGTGTAGATGAGCGGTGGGGAGCCCCCATCGGCTAAAAAAAATAGCTCCCCAGTATGCGAAAAGGGAGCATGGCCCACATCGTGCAACAAGCAAGCAAGCCCGAACAAACGCTCTATGTTGATAAGCTCTTCAGCGGAAAAAAGCCCACTCTCCTCCTCCAGGGAGCCTATTGCCGCCTTGAATGCCTTGTTCCCTAAATGATACACCCCAATTGAATGGATAAAGCGGTTATGAAAGGAGGCAGGATACAGCGGCGCATAACTCGTCTGCCTAATATTTCTTAGTCGTTGAAAACAAGCCGTATCAATAATGCCCCTAACGACTTCGGAATCAATCTCCACGTAGCCATATACCGGATCTTTTATTACCTTGACGCTCAAACCGCAACCCCCAATTCGGCCAGCGATAACTGATCAGTGAAGGCTAAGAGGCTATTGATAGTCAAAAATGCCCTAAAGCGGGCCCGCAAATCGTCAACAGTTTTTTCTGATCTTAACACTATAGCGTCATTCCCCGCATCGCCGCGACGAATCTCAAAAAGGTCAGAGTAATTCCAAATGAGTTCGTCGGTATGTTCGCGGGAAAGCAGAAGCACAGCCTCATCGCCGTTGGCGCGCATAACATTCAAAACTACTGCGCCATACTTGATCAGCGTCTCAAAAGTTACTTCCCTACAATTTTTGTTTTCAATAAGCTCAATTAAGGCATTTGCCACTAGGTCTTCTATGCCAATGAACTTAAACACTTGAATAACCTCATTTCTTAACTAAGTAATGCGGTTCCCCTACATTATATGAGAGGTTACCACTATAATTGCCGCCAGTTTAGTCCGTGCCCAAGCACATCGTTACAGCTTATTATTCTTCATCAGCCGGCCTATTCCTCCCCCGTCACCTATAATTCTTGCTTTCCACCAGTAGGGCCGACTTTTCATTGCATTACCCTAGTCTGCCCCACCATCCCCAAAACCCGCTTCCACGGCAAGGGGACCTGCTTGCTAGGGCCTGATAGATCCTTTTGCGGGTCCCTGCCGCCAAGCGGAAGTGTTCGAATCCTGCTTGCCCATCGGTGACGGTAAAACTTGGCCACCTGCGCTACCTAATCCGGCCCCGTTAACCGTCAATTTGCGGACAACTAGCATCGTCTATCCCTGGACATTATGAAGTGGTAGCAACAGCCAAGGGCGTAGGTTGTCGAGAAGATGGCGTCCATGCAGCTAGCACGTTAACTCCCCTTACGCAAAATGCTCAAATACTCCTCGTAAGCAAACACCCTATTTCTTTGAACGTTTTCCGTCTGCTTCAGGATACCCAACTGAATCAGCCTCTTAACTGCGCTAGCCACAGCATTAAAGGATAGCCCTAATTCCTGGCTGGTTTTCGAGATGTCAATAATCGGGCAGCCTTCTAGATAATTGAACACCTTTTTAATGGTTTTGGCCGCTCTTCCCGTGTTTTCTACTACCTTGATATTCTTATCGTGCAGCTTCATCAGCTCGCCGATGGTCAAAATGGCATCCAACGCGGACTCATTAATGGCCAGCAGAAAAAACTTAATCCACTGCTCAAAGTTGCCTTTTGTTCGAACTTCCGTCAGGCGATCGTAGTATTCAATCCGGTTACGCTTTAAGAAATACGAAATGTACAGGGTTTCATAGCTTAGAAGCTTCTTCTCCATTAAGAAAAGGTTGACCAAAAGCCGCCCTATTCTTCCGTTTCCGTCCAAGAACGGGTGAATGGTCTCAAATTGATAGTGAATCAGGGCGATTTTGATCAACGGGTCCAACTCATCCTCATGGTTAATGAACTTTTCCAGATCAGACATGGCCTCTAACATATCATCAGGATTAGGCGGAATGTAGCGGGCGTTTGTTAAAGTGCTGCCCGCTGGGCCTAGCCAATTCTGGCTACGCCTGAATTCCCCCGGGCATTTCTCTTCGCCCCTCACCTCCTGCATCAGAACCTTATGGATCTCCCTTATAAGGCGATTGCAGATAGGCAGCTCCTTGAGCCTAGCCTTAGCGTATTGTGAGGCCTTAACGTAGTTAACAACCTCTGCAACATCACGGTTAGTATTTTGTTCAACTCTTGGGTCCAAAATATCATCCAAAGTTGCTTGGGTGCCCTCTATTTGCGAAGACAAAAGGGCTTCTTTGCGAACATACATCGAAACGAAAAGCTCGATATCCGGTATCTGCCTAGAACGTCCTTCAAGTATACCGATGCTCCTGTTCGTTTTGGACAAAAGATCTACCGTCTCGGCATCAATCTCTATGGGCGGCTGCGGCGGCAGTGGCTTTGGGACAAATGATTTGTACTGAAGCTCCCCAGTCAAATTAGCGCAATATTCTCCTGCTCTGTTTTTCACTGACCGCATCCCCCTAAAATGAAATACCAACCTTAGGATAGCCTTACCTACTTCTTTTTATCACATATATTGAAATAGGGGAAGCACATTCCGCGTTGTCATTTCATTTTCAGCTGCATTCGTGAAATGGCTTCCTTATTGGGAAGAATTCGTGCCAAGCAAAATGATAAACCGAATCTGTTAAACTTTGGCGACCGTCCACGTGGCTGGGAAGGCTTAAAGCCTAGATAAAAAGCCGCTATTCCCATACATATTTGTGACAAAGGAAGAAGTGCCGCTAACCCATGTATACCAACGGTTCGTGGCCATTTGTTTGGTAGTCTGGTGAAAAAGATCTGCAGCATATCTACGCCCTAAGCCTGCACATCCACCTGCAACGTGCCTACAGACTTGTTTCTGCCACCCTAAAGAATCCAGAAGCTGACGTTATTGCCTGTCAAATGATTGCCATCAAAGGTGACCGTTCACATGCCTGGTCCCTAGCGAGCAATAGTAATCTCCCGCGTAGCGGGCGCATAATGCACCTTCAGCCCTAGGCCTTCCCTTGGAGTGCAAACTTTGGGCAGCATAACCAATTAAGCCCCTCTGTAATATTCCGGAAAAACTGACGTTTACCTATGCGTTTGCCCAAAAAATAGAGTTTAGAAGTAGGAACCAATAAACATCGGCTTGGCTGCCAAGGCTACCGTCCCTGTGACTGGTGCAGGGGCTGCAAGACATCTAAAAAAACCCACAAGGCAGGCCAAATGGCGGCCCCGAAGGATTACCCCCCCCCCCC
>CALNBW010000207.1 GCA_937874815.1 uncultured Bacillota bacterium
TATTGGGGTGCTGCTATCCCAGGGGCAAAAAGTGCTGTTGTCGTACCCCTATCAAACATTCTTTCCCGCAGTGCTCATTTCCGTGTTGATGATTGCTTTTAACATGTTCGGTAATGGCTTGCGTGATGCGTTTGATCCAACCTTGCGGGGACAGGAATAAGGGGTGAGGGCATGAATAACAACGAGCCAATTCTAACTGTAGACAACCTAAACGTGTCTTTTCGTACAAACACGGGCATGTTGCGGGCCGTGCGAGGAGTCAGCTTCCAGCTGCGAAAAGGCGAGACAGCATGCATCGTAGGTGAGTCCGGTTCAGGCAAGTCTGTTAGCGCTAAGTCAATTATGGGTATTCTGCCGGGCAACGCAGTAGTGGAATCGGGTTCCATCATGTTTGAGGGCCGCGATCTGCTGCAGTTGTCGGAGCAAGAGTATACCAAAATACGAGGAAATAAGATCGGCCTAATTTTCCAAGACCCGCTTTCGGCGTTAAACCCCATTATGAAAATTGGGAAGCAGATTATGGAGGCGCTCATGCTTGATGGAAGCATGAGCCGTAAGGAGGCACGGGCAGAAGCTCTAGAGCTTTTGCGAGCCGTAGGCATTAAAGACGCTGAACAACGCTTTGACCAGTATCCTTTTCAGTTTTCTGGCGGTATGCGCCAACGTGTGGTTATCGCTATTGCCTTGGCCCGGCAGCCCGAAATATTGATCTGCGACGAGCCTACTACCGCTCTAGACGTGACTGTGCAAGCCCGTATTCTGGAACTGATTAATGAACTCAAGGAGAAGCGCAATCTTTCCATCCTTTTCATCACCCACGATTTAGGGGTGGTTGCCAACATGGCCGACCAGGTTTATGTGATGTATGCCGGTAAAGTCGTAGAGTATGGCACTGCCAACGACATTTTCTTTGAGCCGACTCACCCCTATACGCAAGCCTTACTGGCTTCCATGCCTGATTTGGAGACGAAGGGCAGGCTGATGTCTATTCCCGGCGCACCGCCTAATATGCTTTATCCGCCCCGGGGAGATGCCTTCGCGCCGCGCAATCAGTATGCCCTGCAGATTGATTTTGAAGAAGAACCTCCTATGTTCCAGATCAGCGATACCCACTACGCGGCAACTTGGCTGTTGCACCCCAATGCGCCCAGGGTGGAGATGCCAGATATTCTGCGGCATCGTATCGCTAGGATGAGGGAGGAGAGTGATATCAGTGTTCAGTAACGGCCCGCTGCTAGAAGTGGAGAATTTACGTGTAACCTTCACTTCTGGTAGAGGTAGGAGGAGCACGGAAGTGCACGCTGTGGATGATATTTCCTTCAATATCTATGAAGGGGAAACCTTTGGCCTGGTAGGCGAGTCAGGTTGTGGAAAGACAACTACGGGACGAGCTATCATTCGCCTTTACGACCCCACATCGGGCACAGTTCGTTTTCGCGGCCGAGAAATCTCTGGTCCTATGACTAAGGATCTGAGGGATTACTTAACAAGCAACATTGCCATGATCTTTCAAGACCCAGTGGAGTCGCTCAACCCTCGCATGACAGTGCAAGAAATCGTGGAAGAAGGCCTCAAGGTTAGAGGAATCCGCGACCCAGAGCAGCTCAGAACTAGGGTTTACAGCATGCTCTCCAAGATCGGTCTATCGCAAGAGCACGCCAGCCGCTATCCGCACGAATTCTCTGGTGGGCAAAGGCAAAGAATTGGCATCGCCCGCGCTCTAATTACGAGCCCTTCATTAGTCATCGCCGACGAGCCGGTTTCAGCGCTCGATGTCTCTATTCAGGCCCAGGTGATAAATCTGCTTAATGACCTCAAGGCCGAATTGGGACTGACCATCATGTTTATCGCCCACGATTTATCTGTAGTGAAATACTTCTCCAACCGGGTGGCGGTAATGTATTACGGCAAGATAGTGGAACTGGCGGAAAGCGACGAGCTTTATATGTATCCCCTTCATCCCTACACCCGCTCTCTATTGTCGGCAGTGCCCCAGCCCAATCCAGTCACGGAAAGGAAAAGGAAACGCATTTCCTATGATCCCGCCGCGGATCATGACTATAGCAAAGAAGAACCTAGCCTGCGGGAAGTATATCCCGGCCACTTCGTGAGTTGCTCCGAAAGCGAATTGAAGCGTTACCGCTTAGAATTACAGGCGCAAGGCAAGATTTCGTAAATTCGCTGTCTGCCCCTATTGAGCAGACGGCGCTGGCAACCCCTCAGCCCAAGCGCTTTGACTAAACTTTTCTCCCCCTCGCGGCAGCAAGGCGTGCCCCATCGGCAGCGGTGTGGCACCCCTTCCTGTTGCGCCAAAGGGCGAGATGTGGTATAGACGATGATTGTTGTTTTTCTGGTCGTTAGCTGGCGATAAGGGCTAAGGGTAACGGATGCTAAAGGTGCTACTGTTGCCTCATGTAAATCAGGATTAAAGGGAGGAATAGCGGTCAATGTTTAGAAAAGTTATGGTTCAGCTGCTGGTCCTAGTTCTGCTAACTGCTCCGATTTCGACTGCTGCCATGGGGACACAGAGTGCGCGCGCAACGCTAGACCCCACCATTCTGTCAGCTAGTGATGAATTTCTGGCTAACTTCCAGGATTACGATTTGGCATGCCCAGAGCCAATTAGCTTAATCATTGAACTAGAGGGTAACCTCCTTGCGCAGGCTCCAGCCAAAGGGCTGGAAACTGATCTAAAGGTCGAACTAGAAGGTGCTTTGTTTTCGATCCAAGATGATGTATTAGCCCAAATGGAGAATTTGGGCATTGATTACGCACTGCAGCATCGGTATGCATTTTTGCTCAACGGCCTAGTCGTAACCATGCCGGCGTCTCAGTTGCAGTTGCTAGCTGAAATACCGCAAGTAATAGATGTATGCCCGAACTATGAATCTTCTGGTGCCCTAGATGAAAGCCTTCCTGCCATTGGCATGCCAGCAACCTGGGAGCCCCCTTATGGCTATGATGGGGCAGGCATTGTTGTCGGTGTTATTGATAGCCGTATAGATTGGCAGCATCCTCATTTTGGTGGCGGTATAGGACCAGGGTATCGGGTGATAGGGGGCTGGGACCTCATTAATAACCGTCCCTTGGAGGAAAGCCTAGAACTCGGCCCGTCAGTTCGTCATGGCACTCACGTCGCCTCCATTGTTGCGGGTGTGGCACCGGGCGCAAGCATAAGGGGTTATGCTATTAGCTCTGCCGATACTCCGACTAACTTGGCGCGCATACTGGCGGCCATAGAAATGGCCGTTAGGGATGGAGTAGATGTGATTAACCTTAGTAATGGGAGTGAATACGGCCACGACGACACTATCCGGAACAGAGTATTTGACCGCGCAACTGACGCAGGCACTGTTCTCGTGATAGCTAACGGCAATGGTGGTAACTATGGGGAGAGAACAACCTGGACCTACGCCGCCGCAGAAAGAGTGATTTCTGTTGGCAATGCTGACGCCAGGGAACGGGCCCTGCTCACACATAACGCTACTCAATCTAGAATGCCCGCTATAAAATTCGCTTTCTCTGTTGGTCTTGAGGAGCTAGATGGAAAAACCTATGAATACGTCAACTGTAAGTACGGCAATGAGCCCGATTTTTGCGATGACGATGGCAACAGCCTAGTGGCAGGCAAGATAGCTTTGATGTCCCGAGGCGGAACACCCGCAGCGTTCAGGAATAAGATGGAGAATGCCGCAGCAGCGGGAGCAGTGGCAGCACTTATCTATAACAATATTGACGAGCCGCTAAGTTCAACAGTAGGTTCAACTCAAGAGGGTGATGTCCCTAGTTTCGCTGTTTCCAAGTCAGAAGGCGAGTTTCTGATCGATGCTGCCGAAAAGACTATTACTGTAGAACGCGGCTATGATTTCAAAATGCATGTAAGTAGCTCGAAGGGGCCAACCCCACTACTAGGCATCAAGCCTGACCTTGCGGCTCCTGGGCATATGATTATTGCGGCTTATCCTTACCCCAAGCCAGGAGAGATTCCGCCATCGCCTGCTTTTCAGGGAGAGGATGGGGCTTGGTATGTAGCTAACAGTGGTACTAGCATGGCCGCACCGCATGTGGCAGGGGTAGCAGCTATACTAAAGCAAGCAAATCCTGATTGGACGCCGGAGCAAATTAAATCAGCGCTGATGAACACTGCTACGGATATCAAGCAACTTACAGGCAAATCATATCGCCCCATTGAACAGGGTGCGGGCATGGTAAGCGCCTCGCGGGCCTTACAGCCAAATGTCCTTATTAACCCCGGGTCCCTCGGCTTCAAAGAGGTTGCTGTTGGCAATACGACTCGTAACCTAGAGCTGCAAAGTAACAGCGACAAGACTATAACTTATAAGTTGCGAGTAGAGAAACATGACCCTGAGCATGCCTATGAATTCTTGCTACCGGAGACTTTTACGGTGAATGCAAAGGAAAACGCCAATCTACCCGTTATCCTTAATGTAGGTGCAGAATTACCTGTCAGTGACATTAATAACAATGTCTACTGTGGCTTCATTTACTTTGAGAACGAGGATGATCCAGCAGATACTTACCGCGTACCCTATCATTTTGTGAACGGAATGGTTGTGAGCCAAATGGCTGTCGCGCCATTGCATTTCTCTAATCACCCCAATGCCAGTCACAAAGAAGTAACTCTCTCCTTTACCCTGGGGCAGCCGGTAAATGATCTGTGTTTCTACTTTTCTGGTTATGATACCGCCAGCCAGTTTGGGAACACGGGCCCGTTACCAGTTGGCAACCATTCGGTTGTTTGGGATGGCAATTTTAATGATCCCAACTTCGTTATTCCTGACGGCATTTACTCAGTTTACCCACACTATCAGCTAGAAGCAGGTGGGCCTTACCATAGCATTAAGAATACTGGTTATCAAACTGCCCCCACGTTTGCCTACTTCTTGGTAGATAGTGAGGCTCCTAGAGTCCGTTCCGTTACGGCGCGCATCGCCCCAGAAGAGAACCGCCTAGAGATAGCTGGTTACATCGATGATATGATTAACAACGTATTGCAGGATGCCCCTATGGTCTATCTTAACGGGGCGGAACTCGAAACCAACAACCACGCTGACCCGAGTGGCCCAGGCCGCGGGTATGACTACACCCATTTCAAGTCTCCTATTGAGGCTGACCTAAACGGGGAAGTAACTTTCGTATTAGAGGCTAAGGATAGGGCAGGGAATAGCAGCGTCAGTGAGTATATCCTATCTCCATTTGTAGTGGATAACCCCAGCATTGACTTTACAGATGGTGGTGCCTACAAAGTCTCTGGCCGTGTTATCCCGGGAATGACAGTACGCGTCGCCGATGAAAAAGTGGAAGTAGACGCCGACGGTTATTTTTCTACGGAAGTAGCCGCACCTAATGCGGCGAATCTCATCCAAGTGGTCGCCGATGTGGCTGGCTGGGGTAGTTTCGCCCCCATTATGCATCAGATACACGTTGTTCGTACGGGGAGCATGGATACCGAAGTGATGTTCACGCCTAGAACTTTTAACCTGCAGAGTAAGGGGCAATGGGTTAGCGTCGAGGCTAGTGCTCCCAAGGGCAGTAGT
>CALNBW010000208.1 GCA_937874815.1 uncultured Bacillota bacterium
TTCGCCCTACGCAGGTATCCTAGCTACGGGGCGCCTTGGCGCTTACCCCGACTGAACTTCCATCAGTTAGATAATGCGTGCTTAGCTGGGCACGCAACCAAGTGTACGTCCCCGCGGTCCCGTCTCCAAGGCCCACCCGTGCCTGCTTTGTGGCTCCGCGACAAGAAGCAACAAAGCGCGCATCTTCTGTCTAGAAAAAAGCCATGACTACCGTTATCTACGGGACGGAAGGCTGTTCAGCATTCAAACCACAATGCGTCTCGAGAAATGCCCCGGAAAAAATATATGAAGAAATATGCGATTTGTTGTTGCATACACCCACTCTCAGGTGTCGTTATATTATGAAAGGCAATTGAGAGAGGTTTTTCCTGTTGACAAGGTTGTTAGTCTGATACTCTACGTCCTGATTTTCCTTACATTCTGTAGCCTGGGTGTTAATGCTCACCCATAGGTCCGAGCCCGCTATGTAACTTGCATGCGTGTGCTACTGCGAAGGTCTATAGCGGCACTGGAGCGCCGCTTGTAACCGTTTATGGGGATGCACTGCCTTATTTTAACTGCTACATTTGTGCGATTATCAGGGTACTTGCTTCAGTTCACGAGAATTGCCTGGAACTAGTGCCTTGGGTTGTCAAAAGGAGGTGATGGGTAGGGATAGTTCGAATATCTTTATAGGCCCGGCGGGACTGTGAATCTGACAAGACAGTTTTCGGGCAGACGGGCATGTAGCACTGTGCGACGGGACGATCTCGTTTAGCAACTTAGTTTTGGCAATATAAAAACTAACTATATGAGGGGGTTATGAGATGAAGGTCAAGAACATCGCCTTATTTCTGGTTATCTCTTGTTTGCTGACTGTTACTCTGCCTACTTGGGCAAGTGCGGAAAGCGCTACTCTGCCAGCAGATGCTAACCACCCAATAGAGATACTAGGTACCAAGAGTTACCGCTTTGAGTACACGATTCCTTGGGTTGGATCAATCTACACTACGGATAACTTCACTATGAGCGCTGGTAAGTACTGCGTTGTGGAAAGGGATGATTCCAGCAGCGGGCAAACGGCTTCGTTCCGCGTAGTTGATGCCACCACTAAAGAACCCTTAGGAAACTGGGTAAAGATTGGCCCATGGGGCTCCGCGACAATTTATACTAATACATCAGGTGCGACGCAGAACGTCAAGATACAGATGTCGTCTGACAATGTCCGTTCTGTTTACGTAACGGGATACTTCATTTTTGGCGACTTCTAGGGGTGGCGAGGGGGCTTGCCCCCTCTCTATCTTCTTCAAGAAGGGGTGAGTAAGTGTTCGGGCGTCTACTTAAGTTTGAACTAAGACGATTGCTGAAGAAAAGAAAGTTGTTGTTACTCGGCACTGTCGCCGTTATAGCACTTATTGGGGGC
>CALNBW010000209.1 GCA_937874815.1 uncultured Bacillota bacterium
GCCCTTGAGCATGGCCAAGTACTCACCTGGTGTCAGTCCTCCCAACTCCATAGGGCGCAATCCAAGCGCTCCATAAGCATATGGTTCAGCTTCAGCTAGCCAATCGGAAAAGCGGAGATCAGCTATGCCGTCTCCGCTTCCTCGTTTCCCTCATCGCCTTGCTGCACTAACCCGCTTGCCTGTAGCGCCTCACCAATCCAGCCTGCTACATCTTCAATGCTACCACCAGCACTCAAATGGCCCTGCAATATAGATCCGGCGCGGGATAGCGTTAAGCCCCGCTCTTCCCACTTCAGTCCAGCCCATAAAAGAGCCCTAATCTCACGTATACCAGCACGCATCTGTAGCGCCTTGCCAATGCCGGTACCCAGCTCCTCTTCAGCATCCGCCAGGGCGTTGATGTCAAACCGCAGTCGCCGGGGCTTGTCCAGTTCGATGTTAATGTATTTAGCCATCTAAAGCCCTCCTACGGTGCCGGGGTAAGTACGGGAGCCCCTGTACCCTGCAATTCAACAGAGTATGTTGCCTCGCCATCATACGGGCCCTCTAGATCGCGGCTCGTGACAAGGCAATCACCCTCATAGGTATCCGTACCAGCTTCCTGCCAGCGCACCTTCAATTTCTTTTTCTGCCGCATTGCGTCTACCAATGCCTTATACCCGGTATCATCTGAAACATAAAGCCCATCAGCACTGATCGTCCAACTCGCAAGGCCATATTCGTGTTCCGTATAGCCACCGCTTTGTTTGGTTGTCATGTCAATGGTGTCAACTGACTCAGATAGCGTAGCACCGCGCTGGCCGCCTACGGCCGTCCAGGCAGGAGTCCCGGATGTGCCTGTATCAACCAAAATGAGAATATCAACACCTGCTACTTTGCCCATGTTATCGCTCACTCCTATTCATGTGTAATGAGAAAATCCGACGCCACCTGATAAAGATTAGTGTCGGATTCGAAGAAATCTACTTCACCATCACTGCGTATTGAACGTATGTTTACGCCGTTCATCATCCCGGAAAAGCCATCCAAGACCTTGCGTAGGGCCTCTGCTACTGCCCAGGCATCACTAAACCACTTGCTCCAGATTGAGAACTGAACACGTGATTCCGTTAGCCCGCTAGGCCCCGCTTTCACGTGACTACGTGTTGCACTAATGCGAGAGTAAACAACATACGGGTCACCGACTGTTTGAGGAGCAGATAAAATATATATCCTGCCGCCGATCAGGGCCGCGACATCAGACTGGGACTTAAGATAGGTCAGTAATGCTTGCCGGATAGTGTCCTGGCTCATCGGATTGCCTCCTGCAACAGCTTATCAACACCAGCCTGCACCGTTTGCCGTACCTGGTCCTTCATTGAGTCTATCGCTGGCCGGAAGTATGGCCGTGCACGCATCTTGCTCGTACCATATTCGACTAAATAGGCATGGGGAGCTACTTTCCAGTCCATTGCTGCAAAGGCGGTGCTATACATCTTGCCCCGGCGCTTACCCTTCTTCGCTTTCACACCTCTGCGCAGGTTGCCTGTTGGTCCTAATGGAGCACGTCTCTTGGCATCGTCACGTATGATTCTCGCACCCTCGACCAGAATACCTTCTACTTCCTTAGCTTCCAGGGCCGATCGCAGTGACTTGATGCGCCGTTCAAGCTCATCCAAGCCCTTTATGTCTACACTCATCTTGACATTCATCAAGCCACCTCCTTACAGATAAGCTCCAGCCACCGCCGCGTGCCTTCGCGGTCCAAGACGGCCTGAACATCAAACACCCGTTGGCCATGAACTAGTCGCATAGCTGGTTCAATCTCCGGACGATACCTTATGGCAACCCGGTGATCTGACTGGGCAACCGTCTGCTGAGCAGTGAAATACTCTCGGCCGCGTAAAGCCTCTATGGAGGCCCAGACGGTGCACACGTCAACCCAGTCATCTATTGGTTGGCCAAAGTCATCTACCTGCTGATCAGAGCTATCAGGCTGCTTCGCCTGCCTCTGAATGGTTACACGATGGCGTAGTTTGCCGATATTCATTGCAACTCACCACCATATGATAGGCTCAGTTGAGTTAAGATCATGGTTACTATGCCACGCACCTTCTCGCCCACCTTGTCAGTGTTCAGCGTTCGGTTCTCATACATATCACCGATAATGAACAGGCAGGCCGTCTTGGCCAAGGCGTTAGTGGAATCGAACATCTTGCCTGTCATGTTTCTAATAAACTCTTCTGCAGCCTGCATTAGTAAAGTAACTTGGGCATCATCGTCATCAGTATCAACTCGCAGATGGTGCTTTGCCTCCTCCAACGTGACTAACATAAAATCACCACCAAAGCGAAGGGACAAGCCTAGGGCTCGCCCCTTCTAATCATCCTACCTAAGATCAAGCAGTTGCTTCGCTGATGCGCACAAAGGCTTCTGCTAATGCCGGCTTGCCATCAGCCACAGCTAGACCACGATAGGTAACCTTACCACTCTTAAAGGCAGCCTCTCGCGATACATCAATACCGGGTGCCTTAGCAAAGTTCATGTAATAGTAGTTAAAGTCACCCAGAACAATGGTGTTATCGGGCATGTAGTCGTCGATGATAACCGGGTAACCAAGGATGGTCATGGCTGCCCTATCCTGTGCATTATAAGCAAAGATAGGCTCCTTGGTGTCGGTCTTAATCTTTCGGATGCCTCCAAACAGCATCTTACGGTTCATGACAAAGGCTGCACCTGGATGATACAGCGTCGGCAGCAGAGCTAATGCGTCCATAAGGTTGTCGTAGCCGATAGCTCCGCCCTTAACAAAGGTGGTGGAGTTATCTGTATTCCAAGTGATACCCTTTAGAATGCCGGTAGGCTCACCGGTGCCAGAGCCGTTCAGAATAGCATTCTCAACTGCGACCGCCATCTGGCGGCCGATCTCACTGGCAATGTAGGCTTCAAAAGCATCGATCGTCATGGCTTCAGCCGCAGCGCTGATCTCCACCAGCTTGATCAGCTCGTAGCCGGTCAAGTTTACACTGACAACCGTATCATCGGCCGGCGTGCCATCGGAACCTTCGTTCTTCCAAGCCGCTGCATTCTTAGCATTGGCCACTACGATAGACAGGTTGCCAGGCACATAAGAGACAGTAATGCGCGGGAACAGCGCGCTGGTCTGACGCAGCTTATCGACGATCATGTTAAGCGTCTGAGTCGGTACAGCTGCACCGGCGCTATTAGCCGCAGTAGTTAGAGCACGCTGCTCGGCCTCATTCAAGGGACGGCCCTGTAACCGCTTTAGATAAGCACTGCGATACTCAGGAGCAGACAGGATTTGATCCCGTTCCATGCCAACAATAGATCTACTTTCGCCTTCAGGTGCCTGGATGGTACGAGTAGGCACAGTGCCATCCTGAATGCCGGCTACCATGATCTGGCGCTTTTCGAGCGCCTTACACTCGGCCTCCAGGTCGCGCAGTTCCTTCTCTAGCTCGTCCAAATTCAGTTCTTGTCCATCGCCTTCTAGCAGCTGACGAATTTCTAGTTGTCGGGCCCTAATTTCCTTCATTCTCTTCTCAAACATCTATCTTCCTCCTCATCTCTTAGAACAGATATGTCTTTAGTAGCAGTTTCTTCCGCAATTCGGCCCTCTCCAGCGCCTTGCGCTCCCTCTCGGCCTCCGCCTCAAAGAAACTCCTTGCAGAAATGCTTGTATCTGAATAAGCCGGGGTATCCACCGCCGACACGTCCCAGATCTTCTTAAAGCGCACAATTGTGCGGGTACGAGTGTCTTTGTTGTAACTAGACTCAGTAACAGTAAAAGCGAAGCTCATCTTATCGATATCGCCTCGCTTTATAAGTGCGTATAAGTCACGGCCGGATGTTGTATCCGCCAGAGTAGCCCTAACCAGCAACCCTTTATCGTCAGGTATCAGCTCCAGCGTTTTATTGCGGGTTCTAGCCATTACCATGACACTGTTAGAGTGATTGTACCTAAAGGGCACATCACGCAGGTCAGCGCCGTCTAGAGCCCCCTTAGCGATGGTTTCGTAGTACTTCACCCCATCCCATTCATACATGACCGTCGGGCTATCATAAACAATTGCACGCCCCTCAACAAGCATCTCATTCTGATCAGTACCATCAAGGCTAATTGCCCTTAGCTCCGCTAGCCTGATCTCCCTTGTTACCGTTGCCGTCTCCGTCTTCATCATCGCTCTCACCATCCTTCCCTAGCTGATATAGGTCGGCCTTATCTGCATTAACATAGTTAAGGCTTACAATCCGCCTATCGCCATCCTCAATCGGTGACAGGTTAAAAATTTCCCGCGCCTCATTAAGGCTTAGTAAACCCCGGTCCATAAGCTTCTCAATTAGGTTAATCTTTGTCTTCACACTGGCATACTGCAACCGGTTGGCCTCGAAGATAATCTCGTTACCATGCCCCCGCTCCCGATCGGTGAAGAGCTTGCTTGTGATCTCGAGTGACAGCTGTACGGCCAACGGTTCAATTACTGATTCATAGAAGGCGTTCCATTCATCCTCGTTATACTTGCTCATGACAATGCTCTCGTTGACGCCAAAGTACTTGTATACTTTCTCCTCGATAACCTTCATCTGAGCATGGCTAACTAGCCGAGGCTCACTCTTGAGCTCCTGGTAGTCAGCCTTAGCATCCAAGGCCGCGACGCCCCCATCATTGCTAACCGTCATGTATTCACTTACGAACTCATCTCGCGCCCGCCTGAGATCTTCAGGCTTGAGCATTGTTTGCGTAAACTTAAGCAGCCCGCGCAGATTGGCGGACGACTTCACAGCATTAATAATGCCCTGGTTAGTGGTGTTGATTAGTTCCAGTGTCGGCAATAGCGCTTGCTCATTGCTTTCGCCATACATATCGTTCTCATAGAAGAACCGGCGCAGATGAATGATCTCGCTATATGGAAGAATTGCTTGCCGACCACCCATGAACTGAAACTTAGCGTATACCTCCCCGCTTGGCGTCTCCAGCAGCTCTACTGCCGACGCATTGACTGGGTAGAAGCCGGTCACATTAACCCCATCAGTCATCATGAAGATAAAGGCATTGTTCTTCATGTAAAGCTGCGTAATCACCTTGTACAAGAAGTCATAGGAGTTCATGAACTCATTCGGCCGCACCTGTAGCAGCCGCTCTACGTTAGAGTTCACATAGCTAATTTGCCCTTCTACACGCCGCACGTGCTTGGGCTTTAGTTTGGCTGCATTACTAGCGATGGCATGAATGGCCGCCCGCACCACGTCACTTGTATAGGCATTAGAGCCAAAGGACGTAAAAACTGGAGTGTACCCATTCAGCATCTTCAGTTGCGTCGAAGTCGCTGGGGGCTTAGGCCTAGGGCCAAAGATCATCTCAAAAAGCCCACGTCGTTCCTTACTCACTCTCTCACCACCTTCAAATCAGGACCTTATAGTCGGCCAAATGGCTGTGTAGCACTGTGTAGGCTATCAAAAGCGAAACAGCGCCATCGATGCGCTGCCTTTGGTTGCGGCCCTTAACTGGCCTAATATTATCGTTCTCGTCTCGCTTAACACTTGTATTGGTTAAACACCACTTTAAGATCGGGTTATTGTTATAGTTGACCGCATGAGCCCGCAGGTCGGCCTCAAGCTCCTTCATTGGCTGTGACAGTGTCTTATATCCCTGCCTTACTTCCTCCATATCAAAGCCCGTATCCTTCATTTCCTGAATCCAATACTGGCTATTCCAAGGGTCGTAACCGATCCACAGAGGTCTAATTCCATACTCCTGCAGCATCCGTATAAACCATGCTGTAACATCTGCATAGTCCACCTTATTGCCCTGGCAGAGAGTCAGTAGCCCCCGTTCAGCCCAGCGATCATAGGGGATCTTATCTTCACGCGCCCGGAACTCAACCAGTTCCTCAGGCAAAAAGTACTGCTGCAAGCAATATTTCTTATCGCTACCGGGTTTCATGATCAGTAACGTGGCACAGCTGAGGTCAGTTGTACTAGATAGATCCGCGCCGCCAATTGCATAGCAATCGCGAATATCATCCATGTTGAACGTTTCTTCGTTGTTAACAGCCTCAAAGGTTAGCCAGGACCCGGCCACTGTGTCGCGCACATTGAAGTCCTTGCACAATATGCCGGGCAGATCTTTTGGGTTGTTCTTGGCCCGCTCCACCTTTTCGGTTAAGTCATCCAGCTTCTTAATCACGCCCAGGCCGGGATTAGCCTTCTCCCAGGCACGGAAATCTGTCCATTCGCTTCGGTCGTCAAGCTCATACAACACCGGCAGAAAGCGTTCATCCTCAATCACTTCGTCTGCTACGTTGCAGGCATAATCGTACATATCATCATAGATACTTTCACGAATTGTGCCGGCCGTAGTGATCATCACTAGCATTGGCTGCCGACGGGCCGACATGCTTTGCTTCATGACCTCATACAAGTTCCGGTCGCGAATGGCATGCAGCTCGTCAATAATCACACAGTGGGAGTTTAAGCCGTCTAGGCTGTTGCTATCGCTGGCCAGCGCCTCAATCTTGGAGAAGGTAAGGGGCATGTACATGTCCGTCTTGCGTTTACGCAGATGCTTTGACAGAGCCGGTGACTGCCTAGCCATGTTCACGGCCTCGGAAAATACTATCCTAGCCTGGTCCTTCTTAGTGGCCACGCTATAGACCTCGGCACCACCTTCGCCATCGGCTACAAGCATGTAAAGCGCTATGCCGGAGAGCATGGTAGACTTGCCGTTCTTGCGAGCTACCAAGAACATGGTTTCCTTAAAGCGCCGCTCGCCGGTGTCCTTGTGCACAAAGCCAAACAAGGCAGAGATATAGGCCTTCTGGAATAAGAGCAACTCCACCGGCTGGCCCAGCCATTCACCTTTGCTCTGCCGGCAGAACCGCTCAATAAAATCTATAGGCCGCTGGCCCCGCTCCTTGTCATACACCCAATCACCACGAAGGTTACGTATCTCATCAACTAGCCTGGCATAGATCTTCGCAACCTTAGCCGAGGTAACTATGCTGCCGCTAACAATCTCCTGATGATAAGCCTCTATCCAGTTCATGGCTTTGCCTGCTTCACAAATGCTATCAGATCATCTTCCGCTTTCTTAGCATCATCAGTAGCCGGCACCATGTCAAACAATTGTTTGCAGACGGAGGTGTAGCGGTTGATCATAGCGCTGTAAGTCTTGGTTGCCGGGTGCTCGCGCTTAAACTTCTGAGATCCCTGCTCGAACCACTCTAGTGGGCCTTCTTGATCAATAATGTAACGGGTCTCCTCTAGGGTCACCCGCATCCATGCGGCCTCCTGCACCAGCCCCTCTATGGCCTTCTGCCGTTCCTTCGGTAAAGCACGGAAGAGCTTGCGAAGTTTGGCCATCTCCTTCTTTCTCTGTTTTTCTTTCTCGACCGGATCATAAAGCCGCACATTATTTCACCACCCTTTACCCCCCCCTCATGTGGAAATTCATTCCGGGGTATTTGAAGCTTGCCGCATGGTCCCTAGGGGGTACGCGGAACATCCTCACCTGGGGGGGTATATATCACGTTACCATCGGCATCGAAGGCAATCCCGTCAGCTGTTAGCGGTGCCGCATTGTGTTCCTTGCTATGGCATGTAGGGCACAGCAGCTCTAAGTTCTCCCAGGCCAAGGTGACAGCTGGATCACCAATGTTCAATGGGGTCAGGTACTCCTTGTGATGCACCTCATAGCCAGGTGACCCACACCGCTCACAGATCCCATGCCGGGAAATAAAAAAAGCATCGCGACATTGCCGCCATGCTTTCGATTTATAGAATGACTTTGCCCAAGGTTGCACTGGTTCACCTCACATTTGGCTAAGCTCTAAATACCTCATGTGTTAAACAGAAAGCACACTCACCTTCGTCCTCAACATCTTCTCGCCAACTACAAAGCTCTGCCGGAGTAAGAGTAGCGTAGATAAATGGGGCTTCATCAAACCTATGCACCAGCATTTCTAACACACATGTAAACCTTTCGCCAACAAGGTTCTGCATACAGAGCCCAACCTCTACATGAATCGTTTGGTCCTTTGTGGGACACTCTGGCACATTGATTATCACCACAAGCACCGGTTGCCCAGGGTCAACATCTGTTGCGAAACTAAGCATATTCGTCTTGAACTGTCCATTGATTTTCACTTTGCGACATATTAGGTTTCGGATTGTCTTTTCACCAATATTTTTTAGTAGAACAGCGTAAGACGATCTATGTTTATCAAAAAGCTGTAGATGATCCACTACAGGCTCATAATGGTCTAGTGCAGTTGCTTGAAGAGCCCAGCCATGTTTTTGAATATCATTTTGCACTCTGTCTCGAGGTATGTTACAGGCGTGCAAGGGCTGTAAAACTAAAGCTGGCCAGTACTTGCTAACCTCTATCCGTTTGAGCACGTCAAGCGCGTTCATCATATCAGCTGTAAGATCCTTAACCTGGGACTGCAATCTATAATAAGCTTCAGCGGACTGGTCAGACAACAGCTTGTACTCCTTATTCTGGCGCAAAGCAATATAACTCAGCACAATAGTTGCCACTGCACCGAAGTAGGACCCATAGAAAGCAAACCATGTTTCTTTTGAGAACCTAAACGGAATCTTAAAGTACAAAATGCCCCCATTCATGATAACCCTTTCTGTCAGGAAAGGAATGAATAAAGCAATGAACGCTAATGTCAGATACTTTATTAGGCGACGTATAAAGCTCATCAATAGGCCTCCCACGCATTGATATTCAAACAAAGGAGCCAAGCATGTCAGCTTATACTACAATAAACATGCGAAAGCCTATGATTCTTTCTACAAGATGATTCTAATCTCCTTTGTCCTAGGGGATAGAAAAAGGGCCCTAGCATCAGCCAGGAGCCCCTGCATCCCTTCGGACTATACAACTTGTCCCACTACCATGTTAGCCCATTTCAAATCATTTGTGGTGTATCACAGCAAATTACTTCTTGCCATCCACAGCCATCAGCAAAAGATGCATTGCTTTACCAAGCGCTTCTTTATCCTTTAACCACTTCTTATATGTGCGCTCTGCCTGTTTAGGGTTAGCTAATCGTTGGCTATCGTATTTCAGCCGCAACTGATTAAGCTTCTCCTGCAACTTCTTTATGGCAGGGTTGCAGTAGTAAGTCGTATATTCTTCGCCGCATTCACTACAGCTGAAGTAGTTCCGCTCGACCTTATTAGCAAGGTACTGAACCTGTGGTCTTAACACGAACCGAGCACCACATTTGTCGCAAGTGACAAGCATCACAGTAGCCCCTCCTTAGCGGCCATCCTAGCCGCATACTCAACTATCCGCTCCCACCAGACCCAGAACGTGCGCCTGCTATCAATCCAATGGCGCTCAGCTGGTTGACGCGTCAATCGAGCCATGGTCTCGGCGTAGTCTCTTTGCACCCGCACCACCCAGCCTTGGCTACCTCTTGCGTGCCGATACTCTCGCCGGACTCTCAGGTAAACCCGCAACTTCTGTGGCAGTTTACGCTCAACTTCCTCAACAAGCTTTAGCCACTGCTCACGCTCCCGCAGCTCCGCTAGTTTTACACCTTGAAGGCCAGTCGGGTCACCAACGCCAGGCCCCTTGAGGCCGTCAAACAAGCTGGGGGAAGTAGTACGGATAATCTCTGCCCGATCGTTCTCATATTCTATCAGCCGATCCTCGTAGAATAGCAACCAGCCTTCGACCCGCTTGTTCTCTTTCTTAGCTATCTGGTCAATGGTTTGTGCCTCCCGCAAGTCTCTTCCCCCTTTATGCTTCACTTTTTAGGACATCTTACCGCTCTCTTCGCCAGGTTGAAGGATTCTGCAGTTTTAAACAACTGCTTGTTCACCTCTACTACAAACTTCCTGAGCGCAGCATTTGCCCTTTCACTAGCTTCGACCAGCGTCGCTGGTTTGCTTGTTGTGTATTCAAGTTTAGACGCAGGACTTTCGTTGCAGGATAGCATTTCATAGGGTCCGCAGCCGCCCTCCCGGTAGCATTTCACGGCTGCACCTCCAATTGCATGTCTAGCATCAACTGTTGCGGCTGGCGTACGTAGTCGACAACCTCGCCCCAGGTGATTAAGCTTCGGCGGCTATCATCGCGGCTTCTAACATCCAATCCGCGCTGCACGCCGTTGACCCAAGGAGTGTATGGGCCACAGCGGCCTGCGTGCAACCTGCGTTCTTTTAGAATCCTTATGGCTGCAGCCCTTGTTTTTGCAGCTGACAGTTGGTCTACTATGCCGTGCAGTGCCCATTGAATCGCATACGCCCACTCTTTATCTGTAATTTCACACCTGGCACTCATGACACAGCCCCCCGGATCACCCGCTCAAGCCGGTCCTGCAGCATCCTATTGCGAATTTTGGCATCCTCCAGTTGCACTTCTAGGTTTATCACCTGTTCGCGCAGCTCAGTGTTCCGTTGACCAAGCACTTGCATTTTTGCTATGTAGTCCTTTACCTCTGCTTCAAGCACTTGCTGCCTGACATCAGTAAAAATGCGCTTAACTAAGCCCTTCCGCTCCATGGCATATATCAGCCGCTCAGCTTGACTAGGAGTTATGCCATCTA
>CALNBW010000210.1 GCA_937874815.1 uncultured Bacillota bacterium
ACTTAGAGCACAGGAGCAGGCTCCAATCGTGCTTACAGCAAGTACCCCGCAGCCCGAGCTATTCGCGACAGCCCCAAGCTATTTGCTACAGCCGCTTGCCTATAATTAGCTTTTTTGCCTGTAGGTACTGCAGTTTGTCTCGCGGCAATGCTCGGCCCCAGATCCAGTTACTTCAATGGCGTCGGCATGGCATTCATCGCCGGAATGCCAATAATGGCAAGTATCCACAACGCAGGTGATTGAGGGGTGCATTTCGCCCCCAGTTAGTGCTGAGGCCATCCCACCCCAGTTCAGATTATCCATGGAAGCTACGTAGCTCCCTAAGCCCTCTTTTCTATGGAATGTTTTGCACTCGGTCTGTTCTTCTTCCTGAGGCATTTGCCCACGGCTTTCATTCAGAATATCGATGTTTCCTGCGCCACACATGCCTGAGAGCCAGTGGGTGCAGGTATCAACGTGACATTTGACTTCTGGCATCTAATTCACCTCCTGCCTCTAGTGTGCGCGACAAGGAAGGAATACATGCCTAACTAGCCGTCGCCAACAGGCTTGCTGCATACGAGGGCTTTCGTTTCTACTATCTGCGTCTAGGTTTGCGCCAGCTAAAGCCAAACCGTTTTTGCTCCTGTTGCCCAGCCCGTTCCAGCACACGGTGGGAAGCAAGCGCGGACCAGTACCAAACACCGCCTATTGCCAGCACGGCTATTATAATGAGTAGCCAGTAGCGGCCGAGAGTAAGGATCATGCACGTGCCCTCCTTTGATTTCTCTGGTATTTTGCCCAGCCTGCGCAGGTAAACTAGTAGTGATAAGAAAAATCTGAGGAGGTGTTGGGGATGGCCGAACGCAATATCTTGTCGTATTTCTCCAGTTCAAATCAGGCGCAAAGGGCAGAGGCCGAACTCAAACAATTAGGTTATGAAGTTGTGCAGATTGATCGCATCCATCGCTACCCGGTAGGTCCGCTGGACGATGACCTCTACAATCCCCTTTCGGGGCAGGTTTCCAGCTTAACCAACCAGGTTCTCGGAACCAGGTTATCCGACGACGCCGCTATTCTTGCTGCTAGCGATCCCTCAGTGTCTGGAATGTCGGGGGACGAAATGCCAGGGCGCTATCCATTCATTTTGACTGTGGTGACAGGCGGCAAGCAGGTAGAGCAGGCCGTTTCGATCATCAAGAAACATGGTGGTTTCGTCTAAACCTCCCTTGACAAGCTCCCCCCGGGGGGCGTAGAATGAAATTGAGCAATATACCCCTGGGGGGTATGGGAGGGAATGCGAGTGGACGATAAGCAGAGAGCAAATCCAACTGTTAGTACTACTAGCCACAAGGCTGGGTCTGCAGATATGGCAAAGGCCGAATTTAGGGTAGGTGGCATGACCTGTGCGGCCTGTTCTGCCGGCGTAGAAAGAATGCTGCAGCGCGTGCCGGGTGTCCATCAGGCCCATGTAAATCTGGCGGCAGAGCGAGCTGCTGTTCACTATGACGCGGCTGTTACTAGTGCAGAGGCACTGATGGCAGTAGTCAATAAGTCTGGCTATACGGCAGAACCCCTGCCGGCGGAGGTAGATGGCGACCGCGAGCAAGAAGCGCGGGCCAGTGAAATACGTCGCCAAAAGAA
Organism: uncultured Bacillota bacterium; assembly: GCA_937874815.1. GTDB lineage: Bacteria > Bacillota > UBA994 > UBA5500 > UBA5500 > UBA5500. The sequence goes on from CALNBW010000210.1 coordinate 1,624, forward strand.
CCTGTTCATTGTGGCAGCAATCTTGTCTGCCCCCCTGCTACTGGTCATGCTAGGCATGATCTTCAACCTGCCTTTGCCTGAGATATTGCATGCCCCGTTGGTGCAATTTGCCTTCGCTACCCCAGTGCAATTTATCGTTGGCTGGAGCTTCTACAAAGGTGCCTACAAGTCGCTAAGAAGCGGTAGTGCTAATATGGATGTCTTGGTTGCCTTGGGTACGAGCGCGGCTTATTTCTTGAGTGTATATAACACCTTTTTTGCACCGACCATACCAGGGCAAATGCCGCACCTATATTTTGAGTCTTCGGCTGTCATTATTACTCTGATCCTTTTAGGCAAGTATTTGGAGGCAAGAGCTAAAGGTAAGACTTCCGAAGCGATTCGCAAGTTGATTGGTCTGCAGGCCAAAACTGCTAGGGTAGTACGCAACGAGCAGGAGCTGGATGTACCCATAGCGGAGGTTGTGGTCGGCGACATCGTTGTGGTGCGGCCTGGCGAGAAGATTCCGGTCGATGGCGAGATAGTCCAAGGGACGTCGTCAGTAGATGAGTCGATGCTCACTGGCGAGAGTATTCCTGTCGATAAAGAGCCGGGTGATTCAGTGGTAGGGGCTACCATTAACAAACATGGTGCATTTCGCTTCCGCGCCACGAAAGTCGGTGCCGATACAGCTTTGGCTCAGATTATCAAAATTGTTGAAGATGCTCAGGGGTCAAAAGCTCCCATCCAGCGCTTGGCGGATACCATCGCGGGCGTTTTCGTGCCTGTAGTAGTGGCCATTGCTGCTGTCACCTTTATTGCTTGGTATTTGCTAACGGGCAATGCCGAACAGGCAATCATCAATATGACGGCTGTGCTCGTCATCGCTTGCCCTTGTGCCTTGGGCTTGGCCACTCCTACCTCCATCATGGTGGGGACAGGGAAGGGAGCCGAAAATGGCATTCTCTTTAAGGGCGGGGAGCATTTGGAGAACGCCCAGCGCGTGCAAGACGTGATCCTGGACAAAACAGGCACGATTACGAAAGGGGAGCCAGCCGTCACCGATGTGGTTCCCTTCTCTACCTGGCAGGGAACGGCTGACCAGCTATTAGTATTGGCGGCAAGTGTGGAGCAGGCATCGGAACATCCGCTGGGGCAAGCCATTGTCAAGGGCACCCAGGGGCGGGGGCTGGAACTGTCGCCCGCAGAAGGTTTCCAGGCTATCCCTGGTCATGGGATCATGGCGCAGACGGCTGGCCGGCAGATACTCGTAGGCAACCGCAAACTGATGCAGGAGCAAGGCGTTAACATCGAACCGCACTTGGTAACTTTAGAGCAGTTGGAGGAGCAGGGCAAGACCGCCATGCTGGTTGCCAGCGAGCAACAGGCGTTAGGGATTATTGCTGTAGCTGACACCGTCAAGGAAGAGTCGACCCGCGCAATTGCGGATCTAAAGGCCATGGGCCTCGGGGTCTATATGATTACCGGTGATAACTGGCGCACTGCACGCTCCATAGCCGAGCAGGTGGGCATCGAGCAGGAGCATGTTTTTGCGGAAGTGCTGCCTGAGCACAAGGCCGAAGCAGTGCAGAAACTGCGAGATGCTGGCCGCAGAGTAGCCATGGTTGGCGATGGCATCAACGATGCGCCCGCCCTGGCCACTGCTGATGTCGGTTTGGCCATCGGTACCGGCACCGATGTGGCAATGGAAGCCGCCGATATCACCCTCATGCGGGGCAATTTGGAATCTATCGTGAGCGCCATCCGCTTGAGTCACCTTACCATGCGTAACATCAAGCAGAACCTATTCTGGGCCTTCCTCTATAACTCGCTCGGCATCCCGGTGGCGGCATTAGGGCTGCTAAACCCAGTCGTTGCCGGAGCGGCGATGGCCTTTAGTTCAGTGAGCGTGGTAACGAATGCCTTGCGCCTGCGCACTGTACGTATTTAGATATAAAAGAAGATACTCTCGCGGGGGCTGTCGCACAATGTTTTCTTAGACGTGTGCGAGCAGGAGCACGACCTTTACTGCGACAGCCCCTTAAACATCGTTGACATATCTAGCGTTGCATGACAAAATCAAAGGAGGCGTTTGCAAGCATTTGGAGGTACAGATAAGTGCGAAAGAACCAGGGAGTATTAGCTGGGTTATTAGTTCTGTTATTGCTGTTACCCTTCGTAGGCCGCTCCGGTCCGCCCCCCTCAGACGAGGAAGACTTATTGCCCGCGTTATTAGAGGGTGCTTGTGCCGATTACGATGTCGTTGTTATCGGGGGCGAACCAGAAGGAGTAGCAGCTGCTGTTGCCGCTGCCCGTGCCGGACAGCACACCTTATTGCTAGTTGCTGAGCCTGCCTTGGGCGGCCTGTTTACTTTTGGTATGCTAAATTTTCTGGATCTCAGTTTTACTCCTGAAGGTGCCCTAGCAAACACAGGTATCTTTACGGAATTCTACCGCCAGGTAGGTGCCTCAGATGCCTTTGATGTTGAGCAAGCCAAACAAGTCTTCGCCGCCATGGTAGCAGACGAACCTCTGTTAACCCTTAAACTCGAACGCACTTTCCTAGCATCCATACCCGATCAGTCCGGCAACAGAGTTTTAGCGGTGGTAGTACAGTCGGATGAGGGAGAAGAGGTGTATTTGACTCCCATACTGATCGATGCCACCGCTGATGCCGATGTCGCAGCAGCCAGCGGGGTGGCCTATAATCTCATGCGGGAAGACTATGGTGATTACGGTGCTGGTATGGCTGTCACCTTAGTTTTGCCTTTCACGAACGTGGACTGGGAAAAATTGCAGGCAGAGGCCAGCAGTGGGCGGTGGGGTTACGCCAACAGTCATAGTGGGGCTGCCTGGGGATTTGGCCGTGTGGCTACGGCGTATGTACCTCAGAATGAAGGGGTGCGTATGCGCGGGCTGAATATGGGCCGTCAGGCCGATGGCACAGTGCTGATTAACGCACTGCAGATTTTTGGCGTTGACCCGCTAGATCCCACATCGCGACAAGCAGGTATTGACCTCGGTAAAGCAGAGGCCGAACATGTTTTAGCTTGGTTTCGGGAAAACATGGGCGGTTTTGAGCAAGCTGAGCTCGGCGAATTCCCCACATCTTTATATGTACGCGAATCCCGCCATATCATCGGTGAATACACCCTTACTGTGCACGATGTTCTGGAGAACCGTATCTTTCCCGATGCCATTGCTTTTGGCTCCTACCCAATTGATGTACAAGCATCTTCTCCTGTTGAACTGGGTTTTGTCGTAGGCAAGCCAAAACTTTATTCAATCCCTTTGCGTTGCCTAATTCCGGCGCAGCATGAGAACATGCTCGTGGTGGGTAAAGCCGCATCTTATTCATCCCTGGCTGCTGGTAGCGCGCGCGTTGTCCCCATCGGCATGTCTACCGGCCAAGCGGCTGGCGTGGCGGCCAGTGTGGCACTGCGGGAAGGCATTGATCTGACCAGTATGGCTGAAGCCGAGTATTACCAAATGGTGCAGGCAGAACTTAAGCAGCAGGGCGTCCGCTTTTTCTCCACTAACTATGGCAGCATCTATCCTCAGCAGGTGGATACCCCCGGACTGAAACGGATGATCGAGCTAGGCCTGCTCGCCGGGGGATATGGTAATGCGTTTTCTTTGAATACCACGCTTAGGGAAAGAGACTTCGTAGGCATAGCAGCCACCGGGATTCAGCGTATCTTGCCTAAAGCCAGTTCGCCGGTGGTAGGCGAGGAAGAGGTTACTGATGAAGATCTAGGCCAGCACATGATTGCTCTCCAAGAAGAGCGCGCAAGAATTAAAGCGATTGCTTCCCGTGTCTATGCTGCCGGATTCAATAAAAGGACGCTGGAATACGCCAGGTTGCAGGAGCTATTAGCCATGTTGTTTACTGAGCTAGAGCGACCTGACTTAATTGACTGGCTCGACGTGAAAATTAACGAACCTGTTGGTCGGCCAACACGCGGGCAGGTCTACACATTGATGGCGGAGGTATTCGATCGTTTGCAGGAGTAAAAAACGCAACAAAAAAAGCAGAGCCGATGCTCTGCATTCTGTTATTTAAGTGGTGCCGAAGGTGGGAGTCGAACCCACACGCCCAGAGGACGCGTGATTTTGAGTCACGTGCGTCTGCCATTCCGCCACTTCGGCCAGTTGCTTGCTCAATCATTATAAGGCGCGCTAACCGGAACTGTCAAGGCGCAGTAGCCGCAAATATATATCGCTTGGCGAGAAGAATAAGTGCCATAGCCGAGCGGCAAGCTACAGCAAATGAAAGTTGGAGGTGTGTTATTTGACAGTTGCCAGTAAATTTGCCGCCACTGTAGCCAGTGCAGAATCGGTTGCCGCAGATCTAAAGACGTTTGCCTTGGAGACGAAAGACCAGCAAGCCAAGCAGATGTTTCAGCAGCTAGCGCAGACGATGGACAATACAGTTAGTCAGTTGCGCAACCGTTTGACCTATATCATGCAGGAAGAACCGCAATACGCCAGTGAGATCCAACCCACATTTGGTAGCTCCTTGGTTACCACACAGAATAATGTGGTGCAGAACACGGAGACAACCGAGCCACCCATAAAGCCTTCACTTTAAAGTTATCTGCAGCCACGGGGACGGTCGCCTTGGCCGGTGTTTGCACCAGCCAAAGTGACCGTCCAAGACCACTGAAGAAGTCCCTTAAAGTCCGGGAGAAGGTCGTTGGTCCTGCGTA
>CALNBW010000211.1 GCA_937874815.1 uncultured Bacillota bacterium
CCCACCGTGCGGCGCATGAGCTCCACATCGGCCACGGTAGCGCCACCACCAGCAAAACCGGTGGATGTCTTCACAAAGTGCGCGCCCGCTTGCTTGGTAGCTAAGCAGGCTAGCTCTTTTTCCTGATCAGTCAAATATGCCGTCTCGATGATCACCTTAACCAGGCAGCCTGGGGCGGCGGCTACCACTTGGGCTATCTCCCGCTCTACTTGCTCCCAGGCGCCAGCTTTAGCCCAGCCTAGGTTGATCACCATATCGATTTCACTGGCACCATCAGCAACTGCCTGAGTAGTCTCGGCTACTTTGGCTGCCGTACTCATGGCACCCAACGGGAAACCAACTACAGCTGCCACTGGTATCTGACTCAGCTGGCTCGCTAAGGCGACATAACAGCCGTTGACGCAGACACTGGCAAAACGATAGGCGTTGCCTTCCCGGCAAAGTTGCCGAATAGCATCTGGTGTAGCAGTTGGCTGCAATAGTGTGTGATCAATATAGGAGGCTAAGGTCAGTTTATCCATTTTATCTTCCCCTCTGTATCAACTCTTCGTATCCCAGTTGGCGCAATCCCGATTGCTGGTTGCGCCAATCTTTGCGCGTCTTTACCCACAAATCAAGGAATATACTTGACCCCAATAGGGATTCTATGTCGGTACGAGCCGCTTCCCCGATCGCCTTCAGCATGCTACCGCGCTTACCGATAATAATACCTTTTTGGGATTCCCGCTCCACGTAAATGGTTGCCCGGACATAGACAACGTCGTTTTCTCGTTCTTTCATCTCATCGATGACAACGGCCACGGCATGAGGCACTTCTTCATGGGTAAGGTGCAATATCTTCTCTCGGATTAACTCGGCTACCACAAAACGTTCTGGTTGGTCGATTACCATGTCGTCGGGGTAATACTGTGGGCCCTCTGGTAATACGGCCACTAACTGTTCCCGCAAAAAGTCCAGGTTATAGCCAGTAAGAGCGGAAACATGGGCCACTGCCCGCACCTGGGGCAATAATCCCTGCCATTCAGTTTCTAGCCGCGCCACCTGCCTAGCATCAACCAGGTCAATTTTGTTGAGTACTAAAAAAACCGGGGTGTTAACCTGGGCCAGCTGGCTAGCTATGTAGCGATCGCCTGCCCCTAGTTCGGCGCTAGCATCAACCAAGAACAAGATGGCGTCTACTTCCTGCAGGGTATTAAGGGCGACCTGCACCATACCTGCGCCTAACAAGGATTTTGCCTGATGAATGCCCGGGGTATCAATAAAAACTACCTGCGCTTCCGGTGTCGTTAAGATGCAACGAATTCTGTTACGCGTGGTCTGCGGCTTATCGCTCACAATGAGGAATTTTTCCCCGAGCAGGGTATTTAAAAGGGTTGATTTACCAACGTTAGGTCGCCCAATGACGGCCACAAAACCGGAACGAAAGGCCATTAACGTTTGCCCTCCTCCAGTGCCGCTGGGCCAAAAGGCTCAGGCAATAGTTCACCGAAGGTCATCTGCTTCTGCTCGCCGCGGCTTGAGACTACCAGAATAGGCACTTCAGGGCCAAACCATTCAGCCATAAACTGGCGACAGGCACCACAGGGCATACCGGGGCTTTCGTCACCGGCAGCTATGGCTAATGCCTCAAAACGCCTTTCTCCTGCCGCAACCGCTGCGACCAGGGCAACGCGCTCAGCACAGATGGTAAGGCCGTAAGAGGCATTTTCTACGTTGCTACCAGTATAGATCTTGCCACTAGCGGCACGCACCGCCGCCCCCACCTGGTATTTAGAATAGGGCGCATAGGCCCGGCTGCGTGCACTTTGCGCTGCTGCTGTTAGCTCGTTCATCATCAGTGGTGACCTCCTCTATGGACTACTCACAGCTGCGGGTAATAACAGTTCTGTTTGCTTCTCGATGGTGATATGGATACTCCTAGTAGCCTTATAGGTATTTATCACTAAGTCCATACTGCTATACAACACCTCCGGGTCACCTACGGCCTGAATGACCACGGGATTGACCACAACCTGCTTCTGGTTGACTAAGACAACTGGGCCAGCACAACGAATCGAAGATGTGGCTGTGAGCCGCTGCCCGCCTACCGACACCGCCATTGCCCCGGCTGCATATAACTCGTTGACGAAATCGCGAATATCATAATCATGGACAATATCTTCCGTAGCATAGCCGCCAGCCGAGTCAAACAGCTCGATCACGACACCTGCCCCAGATACGCTAGCAAAACCGGCTAAGGAATTAATGCGCCGCAATTCCGCCTGCAGGGTTTGCGTCTCTTGCTGCAGAGCCTTCATATGGTCATAAAGTGACCGGATGTTTACTACTTTTGCCTTACCTTCGTAGACATCGAAAGAAATATTATCGAAGGCCGAAGCACATAAGGGGTGCTCCTTGATTTCATTAATTGTGTATTCCGAAAGCACGTGGGCCGGGTCGTTGACGACTACCCCCGTCCCCTGCTCGTTACCAACATTGATGGTGATCTTTTGGCGTACTCGTGCTACGTTCAGATCATCATTGATTAAGTTTTGCAGTACCTCCCGGCGCTTGGCGTCGCGCTCCCTGTCTAGTATTTCTTTCGCGGATGCCCCGCCATTAAGCATCACTTGCGCCAACTCTTCCATACTACGAGCGCGGTTAACATCATATTGTAAACGGGCCACAAGGTCACGCACAGTCTGCAATCCAGACAATCCTTGCTCGCTGGCCCACCGTTCGATATAACCGACCAACATAGAGCTATTCTCCTTAGCTTGGGCTAGGGCACTTTTTTCTCCGGGCAGATTAAACAAGTTCAGCGAACGACCGAGCATCAAAATATTGCCTAGTAGTACAATGATTAGCGCCGCTATAATTAGGGTCTGTCGCCCAGGCGATGCTTCCGTCCAAATCCTGCGCGCCACGGCATCCTTCTCCTCTCTATCTCTATTTGCAGGCCTAATAAGTACTTACTAACCCTCGCCCAACGCGCCGGGCCTAGCCTAAGCCTAGCCTGCCGTTTTAACGCGCTATAGCGAGCGCCTGCATAATTTCTTCCTGCTTATCATGCATCACGCCAACGAATTCTTCGTCATGCTCGTAACCAACCAAATGCAACAGCCCGTGCACAAGTAAAAAAGCCAACTCCCGCT
>CALNBW010000212.1 GCA_937874815.1 uncultured Bacillota bacterium
AGCTGCTGTATAAGGTCACCACAGTAGAAGAAAAGGGATCCTCTTTGAGAGCCTCTTCCAGTTTAGACTTATCCAAGGTTAGCTTACCCGAGTAGTCAGCAGCGCCAGGCACAAACTTAGCCGTGCCAATACCGATATCGGCCAAACTGCGATACTTCCCATCGCCCCCAACACCACTAGCCATCATGGTACGCAGATTACTCTGCAACCGCATCAATGTAGTATCGCCGCTAAGTGTGCCCCGCTTAGAATTAGGGTCCATCACAGTCTTGGCCTGTAACTTGTCATTAATGAAATCGATAACTGAGTTATACTGATCCACAAATTCCTGGAGCTTACCCACTACCTGCTGTGTATCTTGACTAATAGTTAGCGAGGTTTTGCCCACCGCCAGAAGATCAAAGGTTACGCCTTGAATAACATCCTTTAGCGTGTTCGATTTCGACTCGACCTCAATACCGTTAATCTTGACTAGCGCATTAAGGCCCCCGCCGGCAACTTGGGTAAATCCGGTTTCGTTTCCTAATAAGATCCTCTGTAACTCTTGTCCAGCTACCTCCACGGCGAATTGGCTGCTAACTCCCGTCTCTTTGCTACTCAACACTAGACGATTGTCCACCGCGCTAGCCGTCACTGGCGCAGCCTCATCATCGTCATTCTTAAAAGCGTTGATTTTATGCACAATGCTATTCAGAGTATCATCGGCTTCAACCGCGACCGTCCATTCAGCCTCGCCCATTTTGATAGTGATGCTGCCATCATCAACGCCTAAAGCCTCACTGGCGTCCTTCTCAATCTTGGCACTATGCTGCACCACGCCAGTAGCTAGCCTGACTACGTCAACCTCATATGAGCCCATAACCGCCGCACGATCAGCCGTTGCCTTTAACACCGACTCATTGCTTATCTTAGTAGTACGCCCAACATAAGTTGACTCAAGTTTAAGTGATAGAAACTTATCTGACAAATTCTTCAGTCGCGTGTTTACATCGCGCCAGGCGTTTTTTTGGGCCTCCAGCTCTTGCTGTCTGCTTTGCATCAAGACCAGCGGTCGCCGCTCAATGGCCATCAACCCTTCAATAATGCCATCCATGTCAACACCGCTAGCCAAACCACTAAGTCGCATAGACAACCCACTCACCCCTCTCTACCCTAAGCTCTCTTATCTACCAACAGACCAACTAATTCCTGCAGCTTAGCTACCAAATCAAGAATCTGCTCTGGTGGAATCTCTCGCAGCACTTCGTCGGTCTCCCGATCTAGTACACGCACCATGACACGATTAGTTGCCTCATGTACTGAGAATTCTAGGCGCTCGTTCATGTAGTGCAGCACCTTGTTGATCTCTTCAACGGCGTCTTGCACGCCTGTTACGGTTACGGGCTGCGGCTCTTGCTCCCGCGATCCATTGGCCACCCTGCGTGCAGCATCCACTTGGCTTTCAATAGCCCTGGGAGGCTGCACTGACTGCATCTTGGCTGGCCGCACATTGAGGGTTGGGTTAACACCACTTATCTTCAACGCTTATCACCCCTATTTTGGCAAAGAGCCGGCCGATAAATCGACCGGCTCCTAGAACTGCCTTTAGTTGGGCCAACCAGTTATTAGCCGAGCAACTGTAGAACAGACTGCGGACGAGCGTTAGCCTGGGCCAACATGGCCGTACCAGCTTGCATGAGGATGTTCTGTTTGGTGAAGTTCATCATCTCAGCAGCCATGTCGACGTCGCGGATACGAGATTCGGCAGCAGAGAGGTTCTCAGACGCTACACCTAGGTTTTTAATCGTATGCTCAAGACGATTCTGGAAAGCGCCAAGCTTGGAGCGCTCTCCTGAAACTGTTTCAATGGCGTTATTAATGTAAGCGATGGCCAAATCAGCATCAGCTTGGGTTAAGATACCGCCCGATTGCGCAGACTCTATGTCGAGCTGTAATGCGGAAATGTTGAGACCAAAGTCTGTGGTAGAGGTAGCCTTAGAAAGACTGCCGCTCGTATCACCGTGACTGAATTCCTTCATGCTTTCAAGGACTACCCCATTTCCAGCCTCATTCAATTTTGCTGCAATACCTGTACCAGCGAGCTTATCATTGATATCGGCAAGGAAGCCCGCGTTATCAGTGTGCGCATCAGCAGCGATTGAAAGATCAATTTCGGTACCGTCGCCCACCTGAACAAAATGCTTGAACGCAGCGTCCAACGCGAAACTGACTTCCTCGGCATACCCAACACCTTTGCCCATCTGACTGCTATGCATGGAGGTAATATCAATCTTCATAGCTTGCCCCGTGTTTGCACCAATATGGATAATCTTGTTGGCAAAACTACCGTCTAATAGCTTCTGCGTATTAAACTCAGTATTGTCACTGATGCGGTTGAGTTCTTCTATCAGCTGGTTGAGTTCCTTCTGCAGCTCAAGACGGTCTTCAGTAGTGTTCGTGTCGTTGGAAGACTGAACAGCTAATTCACGCATACGCTGCAAGATCGCGTGCGACTCTGTCAAAGCACCTTCAGCAGTCTGAATTAGAGAAATGCCATCCTGGGCATTCTTGATGGCCATATCCAGGCCACGAATTTGCCCACGCATCTTTTCCGAAATAGCCAAGCCAGCAGCATCGTCGCCAGCGCGGTTGATGCGCTGACCACTTGATAGCTTCTCAAGGGATTTGCTAAGGGCATTATCAGTGTTGGTTAGGCCTCTCCAAGCGTTGAGAGCAGAGATGTTGTTGTTAATCCTCATTTTTTCTTCCTCCTTGAATGTGTGTTCTAGGCATCCGTGCCTAGGCGGGTTATGTTACCCCACGTCGGCCGCCGCAGGGCAGTTTGTCCCTTGCTATATATGTCGGCAGAGGGGGGGAAAACTTTAGTAGTGAGGCAAAGAAATACGAAAAATATCGGCCATGCGAGGGCACTAACATATGGCATCAGGATTCGATGTCTATTAAGTGGAGTTTTCTATGCGAGTTGATCTTTAAGTGACGTACACTCGGCTAACCACCGGCTATCATCTATGATGTGGCAGTGGCTAAACTTGAGAAGCATTAAAGCTACGGATACATGGATGCTTGAGCCAACAGTCAGATGTTTGGCTACGCTTATAAACCAAAAATATATTTTTGGTTTATAAGCGTAGCCAAA
>CALNBW010000213.1 GCA_937874815.1 uncultured Bacillota bacterium
TGCTCCTCATTCTGGGCGTACACATCGGTGCCATTTAGATACACCTTACCGGCCGTGGGGGTATCCACACCGCCTAGAATATGCAGCAGTGTCGACTTCCCCGATCCGGAGGGGCCAATAATGCTCACAAACTCCCCTTTTTGTACCGAAAAAGAAACATGGTCCAGTGCCTGTACCTGGTTGACACCTTTCCCATATGTTTTACAGAGACCTTCCACTCGCAAGATTTCCATATTGATCCTCCTATCGTCTCCTTAACTACTACCATTGTAGCTGAACAAGGTGACAGGCCCGTGACTTCAAAATAACAAATCTGTCACGTGGCTTGGAAGACGGTAGGCGTAAACACAACTCTGGCGCAAGCGCCCAAAAATGAGGCTAGCCAGCAAGGCCGCCTTGTGATAAAGTTAAATGCCCCGCTTAACTGACGTCTTGCTCGAGCGGGGCTTTCCGTGTGCACTAAACCGTTGAAAGGGGGAGGAAATGAATCTTGAGACCATACTGGTTACTGGCGAGTAAAACGTACCGACGTAACCTGCAGTATCGCGTTGCTCATTTGGTGGACACCCTGGGCAGCGCCATCTTCGGCTACATAAACATCTACATTTGGGTAGCGGCAGCCGGCCCCATCGGGCACGTAGGCAGCTACAATGTGCAGCAGCTGGTGCTTTGGGCAGCCTTTGGTCAGGTGGTATATAACTTTGTGCACTGGACAACAGGGTTGAACATCCAGCTGGCGGTACGCAGTGGTGATATCAGCCTAGAACTGCTGCGCCCCATTGATTTTTTCAGCTATGTAATCAGCCGTCAGGCAGGCGAGCATCTTTATGCCCTCTTCTACCGGGCAATCCCTCTCTACTTGCTCTATGCTGTAACTGTTGGTTATCACATTCCCTCCTTGGCTGCGCTGCTTTTACTGCTTCCCAGTTTGGGATTAGCACTATATGTTGCTCTTTGCCTTGGCTACCTAGAAGGGCTGGCCAGTTTTTGGACTACAGATATTCGCTGGGTCAGCTATTTCAACATGGTTTTTCTCATAGCAGCGTCTGGTATGCAAGTACCGGTTGATTTGCTGCCCGGCTTTCTGGGCCGCCTTTTGCCGCTCGCTCCCTGGGCCGCACTTGCCCACTACCCCAATCGCATTTACCTGGGTTTGCAGGGATGGGAGGCCCTCTTCGTCCCTGCCATTTGGGCGGTGTTATTGACGTGTATCTGCCGCGGCCTAACCAATATGGCCCGGCGGCATTTGGAGGTGCAAGGCGGATGAAAGCAGGGTTTAGACTATACCGACGCTTGGTGGCGGCCAGTTGGCGCGCCGTGCTGCAATACAAGTTCAGCTTCTTCGTTTCTGTTTTCCTAAACTGCTGGCTCACCGTCACCGACTTCCTAGTAGTGCTAACCATTGTGTACAGCACGAAGACTGTAGGCGGCTGGAATTTGGCCCAAATTGGTGTCATCTACGGCATAGTGGGCATCAGTGCAGCATTCTTCCGCACTTTTGGCTCAGAGTTACATATGTTTCAGGACTACATTATCCGGGGTGAATTCGACGGGATTTTGCTCCGGCCCTGGCCTAGTTTGTTAGTGTTACTCAGCAGAAGAATTGAATTTTTTCGCCTGGGTGGGGTGATTCAGTCGGGAACGGTCCTGCTGCTATCTTTACATCACTTAGGTGGACCACAAATTCTGGGTTGGAGGTATTTTTATCTTTTACTACTTCCCCTCTCTGGCACAGTAATTATCTTTGGCATCAGCGTGGCCATTGCGGCCTGCGCCTTCTGGTTTGGCCGCGTGCGCGACCTGCAGACATTGGCTTTCTATGCAGCTAATTATGCTGCCTCTTACCCCACTAGTATCTATCCCAGTTGGATGCGTGCTCTACTGACTCTGATCCCCGTTACCTTCGTTGGTTATGTGCCAGCTAGATTCGCACTAGGGCTTGGCGGTTCCGCTTGGCATCTAGTGTTGCCATGGATCGTGGCGGCGCTAACCTGGGTTCTATCACTCATGCTTTGGCGGGCGGGCGAAGCTGCCTACCAAAGTAGCGGAAGTTAGGAGGATTCTAAGTGATCACTGTAGAAAAC
>CALNBW010000214.1 GCA_937874815.1 uncultured Bacillota bacterium
TTAGAGCACAGGAGCAGGCTCCAATCGTGCTTACAGCAAGCACCCCGCAGCCTTAGCTATGCGTGTTTGGGTGCGACAGTTCGCTACAGATTGCGTGAAATAGCGCCGCTGCCTAATATCCCAGGCAGTTGCCGTCGCCGCGGGGATCACTGGCACCGTAGCGCACATTGGTACGGGGGTCGACCATGATCAGCTGCACTGCGCCACCGCCGGCCCAGGCATCGACTAGATCTAGGTTGTGCCCTAGTTCTTTGAGCCTATCAATAATGGCACTAGAGAAGCGATTCTCTAGGCGAACGCGCACTGGATGTTTGAGGCCAGCTGGGTCAGTTCCTGGTATGCTCGTCCAGCGTGGAGCCGTAACCGCCTCGTATACCGACATGCCGAAATCGAGACAGTTGACGACTATCTGCGTGTTCCATTGGGGTTGCCCATCACCACCAGGGGTGTTGCCTACCAGGTAGGGGCGACCTTCATGGGTAACTAAATAGGTATTGAGAGTATGCATGGTTTTTTTACCAGGAGCAAGACAGTTGGGATGCTTGGCATCGAGCACAAAGCCGCGTCCTGCCCTATTATTGAGCAAGATACCGGTTCCGGGGATGGTGACTCCCGAACCAAAAGCTAAAGAAAGACTATGGATAAAGGAAACAGCGTTCCCAGCGGCATCAACCACGACAAAAGAAGTCGTGTCACCATCCGGGTCACCGCAATCGATCACATTGGCAGCTTGGACCGGGTCAATGGCTTGCCGTCTGTGAGCGGCATAACTGGCGCTGATCAGCTTGTCTACTGGTGTATTCACAAAGCGTGGGTCACCAGCAAAGGCTAGCCGATCGGCATAAGCCAGTTTTTTTGCTTCAATCATGATGTGAATAGCGGTTGGGTTATCTGGTCCTAGGGCAGCCAGGTCGTAGCCGGCCAGTAGGGCTAGCTGCTCTAACATGATCAAGCCTTGCGAAGGCGGGGCGGTTTGATGCACCTGGTAACCGCGGTAATCGATGCTGAGTGGCTTGTAGATTTCCGTTTCGTGTTCTTCTAGCTCTCGTTCGCCGATTAGACCACCTGTTGCTTCCATGTGGGCCACCAGTTTTGTGGCTAACTCGCCTTGATAGAATACTTTAGCTCCACCTTCAGCATACTGCTGTAGGCTGTTAGCATAATCGGGGAGGCGCATAACTTCTCCTGCCTGATAAGTGCTGCTATCCGGCTTGAGGAAGACTTGGGCCGTCTCCGGGAAGCGCGCCAGTTTTTCATGGTAGCTCCGGAAATGATCTGCCAGGATTTCGGAAACAGGGAAGCCGTCTCTGGCATAATCAATAGCCGGCTGCAATACCGCGGGTAGCGACCAGGTGCCCCAGCGCTCCAGAGCAGTAGCAAAAGCATGGGGAGAGCCAGGTACTGCTATGGCTAAGGGGCCTTCTAGCGGCATGTTTTCCGTATATCCTTGACTGGCATAGTGTTCAAGAGTAGCCCTATAGGGAGCAATTCCACTGCCATTAAGAGCTTCGATTTTCCCAGTGCTCGCCTCATAGTAAACAAGGAAGGTATCCCCGCCTAGTCCACACATGGAAGGCAAGACAACGCTAGTTACACCAGCGATGGCGATGGCGGCGTCCATGGCATTGCCACCTTTGCGCAGGACCTCCAAACCGGCCGCGGTAGCAAGTGGATGAGCGGTAGCTACCATGCCGCTAGTACTCATGGTTACACCGCGTTGTTTGCCTGGCGTAGATGCCCAAAGATTAGAGTCGCCTATGGTTGCCTTTGTCAACATATGTTCCCCCTTTATAGATAGTTATATTTAGGTATGCTATTAATTCGTGTATAGCATAACACACTAGCAGTATTTGATTATGGCCATAGCAAGATATTTAACTGTTACCGCGTTAACTTGATTCACTTATGCGATTAGGTATGCTATAGTTAGCTGGGGTGGTGAAATAATGAACATAGAAGAAGAAAAGTTCGCTTTGGAGCTAGAAAGAACAGCCAAATATGCTGAAATGTTGAAGGTCATGGCTCATCCTATGCGCCTCTGCATCATGCGCGGCCTCATTTTTGTGGGCGGCTGCAACGTTAGTGGCATGCAAGAGCATTTGCAGATTCCCCAATCTACCATCTCTCAGCACCTAGCAAAGCTGCGCACTGCCGGACTAATAGAAGGCGTACGTGATGGCGTAGAGGTGCACTATCGTGTTACTAGTGATGACGCTGAGCGGATAGTACGCTGTCTTTTTTCGCACTAATATCCAAATATCTTCATATTACGGTTGGTTCGGATTGGGCTAGCCCTTGGCTAAGAGCTAGCCATTTTCACGTACTGGTCTGTTGCTCCTACTGCGGCCAACCAGGCATTGCGGCTAAGTGTTTAGCAATCTGCTCCAGGCCGCTGGCATCTTCTGCGTCAAAACGTTCCCGAACAGGACTATCAATGTCCAGTACGGCGAGCAACTGTCCATCAGCGGCTACGATCGGGGCTACGATCTCGGAACGGGAAGCAGCGTCGCAGGAGATATGGCCGGGGAAGGCGTCAACGTCTGGCACAACTAGCGTCTGTTTGGTTTTGGCTGCAGTGCCACATACCCCATCGCCGATAGCGATATGAGTGCAGGCGGGTTTACCTTGGAAAGGCCCTAGCACCAGTTCGCCTTGTTTGTGCAAATAGAAACCAACCCAGTTGATATCCGCTAGTTGATGGCCGAGGAGGGCTGCTGCGTTGGCTAAGTTGGCAAGCCAATCGGGCTCTTCGGCTGTCAAGTTCTCAAGCAGGTGCAGCAAGGCCTTATAGAATAAGGACTTATCGTCGGTCTGGATTTGTTTAGCTCGGTACATGGTAATGCCCCCTTCAAAAAATGCTCATTACAATGATTAGGGATGCAGGGCTTTTTTCCTTTCTCTCGCCTAACGAAACTTTTTTATCTTGCCGCCGTATAATAAGCGCAGGCTATCTTTGGGGGGAGAGGGGGAAGCGCAATGGCTATTCGCGGTCGTATTGGTGGGGCTATAGGTGGACGCGATATCAACTGTAGTTTGCAGGGTAATAGCATGAGAGGAAGAGTGGGCGGAGGTATCTTTGGTTGGGATATCGCCTTAGAGATGCAAGGTTCTGTAGTGCAGGGGCGCATGGGTGGCTTTATCAGTGGGCGCGACATAGTGGTAACGCTACGGGGCAATTCCCTGTCGGGACGCATTGGCGGGGCGATTGATGGGGTTGATGTTCAGCTGTCGCAAAGCGGCTCTCGTATTACCGGCCGTTGCGGCGGAGATATCTTTGGGTATGATTGCAACCTTAGCTTTGATCAGCAGCAAGGCCAGCTTGTGGGGCGCATGGGTGGCGACGTTTTTGGAAAAGATGTTTATCTTTGGTTGCAGCCAGGGGTTAACCCGCTACTAGGGGCCCTGTTGGCCGCTGCTGTTTTTTACTACATGGAGATTCAAAGTCGTAACTCCAATAACAGTAGTCATTCTGGGCGCTAATAGGAAAAGCCGCATTGGCCAGGAGAGGCAATGCGGCTTTTTTGGATATGCTAGTGTTAACGCAGCACGCGCTTAGAAAGCGCATACTTGGCTCTAAGATAAGAGTTGGATAGTGAATCCACGGTGACACCTTTGCGCGGGAAGGCATGAATTATTCTGTTGTTCCCTGCGTAAATTCCTACGTGGGAGATGCCTGCTTTATAGGTGTTCTTGAAGAAGACGATGTCACCAGCGACCAAATTGCTCTTGCTTACAGTTGTGCCAACCCGTGATTGGGCAGCAGCTGTGCGCGGGAGGTAGACGCCGTGTTGCCGGAAAACATAACGGACAAAGCCTGAGCAGTCGAAAGAACGGGGTCCGGTAGCGCCGAACACGTAGGGTCGACCACGATACTTATAGGCAGTGTTGAGTACCGCTTGTCGTTGGCTGGTAACAGTAGCTGCCTGTGCAGGCAGACCCGGCAACATAGTAGAAACGACGGCTAGTAGCAGAACGAAAGAGCACACTTTTGCGGATAACTTGAGAAACTTCTTCATGTTTTGTTCCCCTTTCTGTTATTACAGAAAGCGGCAACATGTTTTCTTGTAATTTCCAAGTGATTGTGACCGGCTTCCATACAAGTATTGTCAGCCGGTACTATCTATGTCTCTATGGCCATATTATACATGAGCTCGGAACTACTGACCAGCGCCAATGTCTGCCACTGGCCAGGCAGGCAATGCCATTATCTTAGGCGCGTTCTACATAGCAAGCAGGAGCTAACCCAGTAGTGTCGAATACGGTCATGAACTGCATTAGTCCTTAAGGAGGTCGAGTCGTTTGCCAAACAAAGAATTACTGTTAATTCCTGGCCCTACACCTGTAACTGACGAGATCAAGGCAGCATTGGCCGCCGAAACCTGGTCGCATACCGATCCACGTTTTGTGCGTATTGTAACCCATAGCTTAGAAATGACACGTGACTTGTTGGGTTGCCATGAGGGAGAAGTATTTGTTATCGCTGGCACTGGCACTCTGGCGATGGAAATGGCCATTGTCAATACTGTGGCAGCAGGAGAACGGATCTTGATCTTAAGCCAAGGATTCTTTGGCGATCGTTTTGAACCTTTAGCCAAGAGTTTTGGCATTGAGGTCGATGTACTACGTAGTGAATGGGGCCAGCGTATTGACCCCAAAGAAGTGCAGGCACAGCTGGCTAAGCATCAATACAAGGCCGTTACCGTAACCCATGTTGATACTTCAACAGGCGTTGAAGCTGACTTGGAGACGTTGGTACCGTTAGTTAAGCAGCATGGCGCCTTGTTTATTTTGGATGGGGTCTGTGCCACGGCTGCCATTGAAGAAGATATGAGCAAGGCTTACCAGGGCAACCCCGATTATAAGATTGACGTGGTGCTTTCTGGTAGTCAAAAGGCAATTGGCGTGCCGCCGGGCCTGCTAGTGCTTGGCTTTAGCAGACAAGCGGTGGCTGCCCGGGAGGCAATGGAACGTATCCCGGCTTACTATGGGGATATCAAGAACTGGTTACCGATTATGCATAACCCAGGTAAGTACTTTGCTACGCCTGCAGTCAACATGTTCTATGCCTATGAAGTAGGGCTGCAAACGGTCATGGACGAAGGAATTACGAATCGTTACCGCCGCCATCGCGCCCTTGGCCGTGCAGTGCGAGCTGCGTTGGCTACGTTTGGCATGACTGCGCTGGCCGCAGAAGCAGTTGCTGCGCCTACTCTTTCCTGTGTGCTGTATCCGGAAGGGGTGGAAGACGCTGCGTTCCGCACCGCCCTGGCCGAGCAGGGGGTAGTAGTTGCCGGTTCTCTTGCCGGTTTAGCTGGCAAAGCCTTCCGTATTGGTCATATGGGCAATACTACTTTGGACGATTTCAAGCAAGCATTGCAGGCTATGGCCACTGTGCTTAACAAGATGGGCCATCCGGCTGATGCTACTAAGGCCATTGGGGTACTGGAGCGGGTTTTCCAAGAGAATTAGGGTTAAGGGGGAAGGAAATATGTTTAAGGGAATCTATGCGCCCATAGCGACTCCCTTTGCTGATGATCAGATTGATAGATCAGCGCTTAAAGCTAATCTAGACCGCTATTCGGCTAGCCGTTTGGCAGGTTTGGTTGTGCTTGGTTCTAATGGCGAGTTTGCTTACCTGGATATCGACGAGAAGATGGCTCTGCTGGAGTTTGTGCGGCAGAATACAGATAGTGATAAGCGTATTATTGCCGGCACCGGCTGTGAATCAACCCGCGAAACTATTCGCCTAACCAAATTCGCCGGCAGCATAGGCGCTGACGCGGCTCTGGTGATAACACCGAGTTTTTACAAGGGTAGTATGAGCGAGGCAGCCCTGGAGCAATTCTTCCTTGACGTTGCCGAAGCATCACCTATTCCCGTGATGCTCTACAACATGCCTCGTAACACTGGGTTGAATATGTCGCCAGGCTTGGTCTGCAAGTTGGCACAGCATGAAAACATAGTGGGAGTAAAGGATAGCAGCGGCAACATTGTGCAGATAGCGGAGATTATCAGCAACTCGCCTGATGATTTTGCAGTTTTCGCTGGTTCGGGCAGCTTCCTCTATCCTACACTCGCTCTCGGCGGGGTAGGCGGCACCCTAGCAGTCGCCAACATCTTACCCGAGCTCTGCGTCAGCCTGTATGATGCGGTGATGGCTGGTGAGCATGAGCGGGCGAAACAGCTGCAGCATCAGCTATTAGCGCCCAATGCGGCAGTTACTTCGCGCTGGGGTATAGCTGGACTTAAAGCGGCACTAGACATGTTGGGTTATCGTGGCGGGTTGCCGCGGCGCCCCATGCTACCGCTAAATGAAGCTTATCTACCGGAACTGCGGCAGATCCTGATTGCTGCTGGCGCAGACCTGACTTAGATGCTGGCAGGGGAATAGCGATTAAGTAAGAGAGTATTAGTTGCGGCTAAGAAAGGCTGCGGGGTGTTGCTGTAAGCACGATTGGAGCCTGCTCCTGTGCTCT
>CALNBW010000215.1 GCA_937874815.1 uncultured Bacillota bacterium
TGGCTTAATGGCCAGCCCTTGGGTAAACATGAAGGCTATTTTACGTCAATGCGTTGGGAGTTACGGCCAGAGCAATTGCGGCCAGAACAGAACGTCTTGGCCCTACAAGTTGACTGCCCACCATCTGGTTTGTCTTGGCGCGATATCATCATCGGTATCTATGGCGAATGGGACTGTAAACCCCCACAAGTGAACCCGGGAGGGATCTGGGGCGAAGTCACTTTGCTAGAAACGTTTCGCGGCTATCTGCAAGACTTACAACTTGAGGCGCGGTTAACAGCGTGGAACTCGGCCCAAATTAGGTTACAAGCTGATTTCATATGGCGCTCAGTAGCGAGCCAGGTTAAGGCTACAGTCAAGATAGCGCCCCGTAATTTTGTGGGCAAAGGGGTGTCGCAGGATTTCTCTATCGCCGTACAGCCAGGCCTAAACCAACTTGATCTCAAACTGAGCTTACCAGAACCGAAACTCTGGTGGACCTGGGATCAAGGCCAGCCAAACCTCTACGACGTTGATCTGCAACTGACCGACGAGCAGGGCAGCACAGTGGATGGCTTTGCTACCTATCTGGGAGTGAGGGAGCTAACCTGGAAGAATTGGCAACTATCGCTGAATGGTCGGCGCATGTTCCTAAGAGGGGCAAATTACGGCCCCATAAGTTTTTATCCAGCAACAGTATCGCTGGCTGATCTGCAGCAAGATATCCGTTTGCTTATGGATGCTAACCTTAATCTGGTGCGGGTTCATAACCATATTGCTCGGCCCGAGTTTTACCAGCTATGCGCTGAAGCGGGGATAGCCATCTGGCAGGACTTTCCTCTCGACAAGAGATATGATCGTAATATTACCGGCTTAGCATTGCATCAGGTTAGGCAAATGGTGGCCACCTTGCGCAGTGAACCTGCTATTTGCTTTTGGTCTTGCCATAATGAACCCTACGCGCCCCCCCAGCAGCGGCGCGGTGGTGCCACTGGTTTTGGTGCTATGCTCAGTAATACCCTTAGAAATATTAGGCCGAGCTGGAACAAAGACATTCTGGATCCGCGGCTGCAAGAGGCTATCTTGCAGCTGGATCAGAGCCGACCGGTCATTCCCCACTCTGGGGTCTTTGGACTACTACGCGGCGGGTCAGCTACGCACCATTACTATGGGTGGAGCACAACTAATTATCGTGCGCTGGCTCTTCTTAGCCGCCTATTTCCCCGTGTTATTCGTCTGGTGAACGAATATGGGGCTCAATCTTTGCCCTGCGATATAGACTTCTTGGCGAAAGTAGCGGCTGAGGCTGGTGCTTGGCCAGAAATGGATTGGGATGCCCTAGCGACGAAGTATTTGGCGAATCCACAGCTGCTGCAGAAGCATGTATCACCGCAGCTGTACGATAGCCTAGTTAGCTACGCAGCTGGTACTCAAAGCTATCAGGCTGAGTTGCTGCAGTTTTATCATGAATTCTTACGCCTGCACAAGTATCGTCCTTGCGGTGGTGCCGTACTATTCCATTTTGCTGATGCTTTGCCCCTGATCTCGTACTCGATACTCGATGCTAAACGGCAACCGAAAATTGCCTATCAGGTGACGCGCCGAGCCATGCAACCGGTGCAGGTAATGATTAACTGGCCTAAACGCTATTTTACGCCGGGTGATAGGTGGACCACCCCGGTGTTCGTAGTGAATGATTCGCCCAGGGCGCTGCCAGCGATGGGCTTCACTTGGCAGCTGAAGGATGGCGAGTTAGTTTTAGCGCGGGAGCGGGGAGTGGCGGAGGCGGAAGCCGACGCGGTAACGCGGGCGGGGTCCTTGGCCCTAGCAATACCCGAAGAAATTGACAGGGCTTGTGATTTAACGCTAGAGCTCCTGCTGACCTTACCCACTAACAAAACAGTAGCTAACGAGTATACCATCCATGTTGAACCCTAAGAACTGAAGTTACTCGCCCGAAGGCGATAACGATAATTATAAAACAGGAGGTAAACCGACATGAAAACAAACGTTGATAAATTAGCAATGGTGAGCGTGCAGGGTGAAATCACCAACCCTAGATTGGCCGGGTATCGCATTACGGCATTTGGTAAGCCAGTAGTTCTGCCAGGGACAGGTGGTATCACTTATAACATTCAAGTTGGCGATAGCTGCATGGGCTTACAGGTAGACCACGTGGAGCCAGGTGTCACTATCAAGAATTTCAACGAAGCGGAAAACTCTGGGCTGAGTATACTGGCGTGTGTAGGCAACCAAGCGCGAGTTGTTAGCGGCGATGCCAAAGGTGCCCTCGGCTATGTTACTGGTACCCATGGTGGCTGCGAGCACACCATTATCTATTTCGCCCCTGAGGATCTAGAGAAAATGGCCGTTGGAGACAAGATTCTGGTTAAAAGTTTCGGCGCTGGCCTCAAGATTGAAGATTGCCCGGATGTTACAGTGATGAATTTGGATCCACACCTGCTACAGAAGATGAACGCTAGCGTTACAGCAGACGGCGTCCTAGAAGTTCCAGTTGCTGTAGAAGTCCCTGCTTATTTGATGGGCTCAGGGATTGGCTCTTCCACCGCTTATCGCGGTGACTACGATATCATGACTGCCGATCCAGTCGCCTATGAGCAGTTTAACTTAGGTAAATTACGCTTCGGCGATATCGTTGCCTTACGCGATTGCGATACTACTTTTGGCCGCGGCTATTTAAAGGGCGCGGTCACTGTAGGAGTTGTCGTGCATAGTGATTGCGTGTTGGCGGGCCATGGCCCTGGGGTAGTAACACTCTTTGTCAGCAGCACCGGCAAAATCAACCCGCAAGTGGTAGAGAAGGCTAACATTGCTGACTACCTAGGCATAGCGCGCAAATAATAGTTTTTTCCTTTAGAAAAGCTATCTGCCCAAGCATAAGGGCAGGTAGCTTTTCATTTTTCTCTAAATCTGCCCAGCGTTACCTGTTTCGGCATACTTTTACTCCATAAGTTGAGCCAGCTAGCTGCATGCTAGAACTAAGAACGGCATATAAATAGCTGCAGGAAAGAGGTGGTAGTATGGTCACCAGCTGCAAGTGGCAGCGCCTGAAAGTGCTTACACCCCGGGGCGACGCTAGCAAGGTGGTCTATCTAATCAGCCAAGTAGGCCGACAACAATTGGAGCAAGCAGGAAAAACTGTCACTACTACATTTACGACACAAGCTGCTCGCCTGGAGTTCGTAACAATCCAAGAGGCATTGCTAGCCCAGCGCCTGCCGCAAGCCGAAGAGCTAGCCGCGCAGTTTGTGCGTTGCGAAGATGAATTGCTGGAGGGAGCTATGCGGCTTAAGCCGCCTTTTGATCCGGATAACATTATCAAAATGGAACTCGTTATGACTCCCTTTGTGGTCTTTTATTTTACTATCTGGGCGGATAGCACCGAGGGCCCCGTGGTGGCCATACCAGTGAGTTTGTTTAATGGTCTGGTAGCTCCGAAGCTACTCGAGGTAATGCAGCAATTCCCCTTAACCACAACGGGCATCTCAACAGTAATTTCACCCAATATCAGCCTAGAAGAGGCCTTTCAGGCAGCCTCGCTGTTGCTTGAAACTGAGCTGAGCAACCCTGAGACAGGGAGGGCAAGCCTAGTCTGGTGCGATATTGCTGACGCCCATGAACAACATCGTCGTACCAATCAGCCGAATAACACATTCAATTGGGAGCGTCTGCAGTGGGAGGAAGCAAAGCGCCAGGTTCTCGGGCTACAACCTATTGAGTATATAAGCGCGGCCTTATTGTTAGTACCCCATCTACTTTTGACATTGCGGGCACCGGTTCAGGGGGCGATTACTGGTCTATTGGACCCGATATTACAGAACATGTATCTAATGGCAGGCACTTCAGTCTCAGAAAAATGATGAAGCGAGCTCGGAACCCAGAGCTCGCTTTTTTACTGATTGGTGGTAACAGCCTTAGCTGCCCTTAGGTTGCAGTTTCTTGGCGATGATGCTTATTTCCTCGAAGAGGCCTGTAATAGGTTCGCCCCGACTGATGCGGCCTGCCAAGTCTCGAATGCGCTTAACTAGATCCGGGTCCGAAGTAACCCATACCTCAGCTAACTCCGGCATCTGGCGTTTAGTGTCAGCGCTAATGCGAGTCTTAAGGGCATTTTCTTTGTCTGCACTGAGTTTATCGCGCATGTCAACCCCAACCATTGCTACGTTGCCTACAACCAGCGCATAGCTTGTTTTCACTTCAGGCATGGCGTTGACAATCCTGACCACCCTGTCAGCAGACGTTGCAGGTGTTGTTTGCTGGGGAGCTGGAGCAGGAGCAGGGGTTATTGGGTTAGTAGGCGTAGGCGTCGGTGTCGGCGTGGGTGTAGGGCGCCGCATTGGCTGACAGCCTGCCAAGCTTGTGACAACGAGCACTAAAGCAATGAGCATGACCAGTCTTTTTTGCATAGGCCAGCCTCACCTCCTTTAGCATATGTTGCCCCTAGCAAAAGGCGAACATGTTGCCAAAAACGTGCAAGATTGTCGTGCCTAGCGTATAATAGGAGTGATTGTTTTTTGCTGAGGTGAATAATGAACAACTTACGCATTCTAGTTACAAACGATGACGGAATCATGGCACCAGGTTTGCGCAGTTTGGTGACCGAGCTGAGCCAAATCGCCGATGTTGTAGTCGCGGCCCCTGACAGAGAGCGCAGTGCAACTGGCCATGCAATCACGATGTTTCAGCCACTCCGAGCCAAAGATATGGAGGTTCCCGGTGCCCAAGCAGCCTATGCAATCAGCGGCACCCCTGCCGACTGCGTCAAGTTGGCAATAGATGCCCTCTTCCCAGGGCAGATTGATCTGATCGTATCAGGGATTAATCGCGGCGCTAACCTAGGCACTGACGTACTCTACTCCGGAACAGTATCAGCCGCTCTGGAAGGCGTTATGCTGGGGCTACCGGCAATTGCCTTTTCATTGGCTGAATATATGGATCCTGTCTTTGAGCCAATTGCTAGTCTGGCCAAAGACTTGGTGCAGGCCCTGTGGCAGAAACCATGGCCACCGGATACTCTACTGAATGTTAACGTGCCTCAGCTCGAGGTAGCCGCGTTACGCGGCGTAAAAGTCACTACATTAGGCCACTTACGGTATAATAACCCGATCCTGACGCGACAAGATCCTTGGGGCGGCACCTATTATTGGTTAGCCGGTCAGGCTCCAGAAGACAATAACGTCGAACCAACTGATGTCTGGGCAGTGAATAATGGCTATGTTTCTCTGACGCCGATTCACTTTGATCTGACTGACTATCGGTTACTGGATACTATCGCTGGTTGGGATCTGCAGTTACCAAATAACAGGGGGAGATAAATAGTGTCCGTAGAGGTAAAGACGGAGGCCGATACTAAGTTAACGCCACCGGAGCAACTGACTGTTCTTGCCAGCAAACGTATTGCGGCTCACCCAGAGCTATACAAGATTATTGACATGTGCAATCGTACTTTACGGGATCACGGGGTTGTTTTTGGATTGAGCAAGGCTGGCGAACATATGACGGTAACCATCTACGAAGCTTAGTTTTGTGATGCTTTTGGCCCCAGTACACAGGCGTACTGGGGCCAAAAACTATTTTTAAGGTTGGCGCTTAGTCTTGGCAGTGGGACGGCCATGGGTCGAGCGTAAGACGGGACGAGGACCTAGGGGATGATGCGCCTGATGGGCTTCCTCAATAATACCTAGTTCATCGGCCATTTCCAGTTGCCAACGCTCCAGATTAACAAACATCGATTCGCCGCGGCGTGGCGGGTTTTTTTTCATTCCTGCCCCTCCTTTGGGGTTAGTGTGCCTAAGATTTAACGAGGCATTCACAAACTGCAGTCAGTTTGACTTTTTTTTGAGATAAAGGCAGGTTACTATCAGCAAATGGCGAAATAGGTAATAGAGCTAAAGTTTCTAAACTCGCAATCGTTCCTTGGCAGTTTGGAGACAAAGGAAGGAGGATTTGCACTTGCAGACCAAAGAGTTCTTAAAACAAATGGTCGAGGCAACTGGCGTGTCCGGTTCAGAGTGCCGAGTGGCCGACTTCATTAGCCGAGTTTATGGCGAAGTTTGCGACGAAGTGCGGAGCGACGTGTTAGGTAATGTGATTGGGTTTAAGCAGGGCGCGGGGGATACAAAGCGTCCAACCATCATGTTAGCTGGACACATGGACGAAATTGGCCTCATGATTACCAAGATCGATGACAAGGGTTTTCTCAAGTTTACCCAAGTGGGTGGGGTTGATCAGCGTACACTAGTGGCCCAAGAGGTTGTTGTTCACGGACGAGAGGACTTAATCGGTATCATAGGCCTTAAACCACCTCACCTGATGGCACCAGAAGATCGCGGCAAGGCTATCCCAATGCGTGACTTGCAGATTGATTTGGGATTGCCAGCAGAAAAAGTGAGGGAACTGGTCAGCGTTGGCGACGTAGTGACAGTGAACCGCTCTTTCATGGAACTAGGAAGCGATATTGTTGCCTGCAAGGCCATGGATGATCGGGCGGCAGTAGCTGTAATTTATGAGTGCCTACAGGAGCTCAAGAAATTGCACCATACGGCCGATATTTACGCAGTGGCCACAACCCAGGAGGAAGTTGGTTTACGCGGAGCTACTGTCAGCACCTATGGCATTAATCCGGATATCGGTATTGCCCTAGATGTTTGCCATGGAGCGATGCCGGGCGTACCTGAAGAGGATACGGCACCAATGGGTAAGGGTCCTAGCATTGCTTTCGGAGCTAATATTCATCCGAAAGTCTTTGAACAGCTGACCAAGCTGGCAAAAGAGTACAATATCCCTTATACCCTAGACCCGACTCCTGCAGGCACTGGCACCGATCTGTGGGCGATGCAAGTAGTACGGGCTGGTATACCAACAGCTCTCCTTTCAATTCCATCGCGCTACATGCACACCTCGGTCGAGACAGTGAGTATGACTGATGTAAAATTGTCGGGGCGTCTGTTAGCCTACTTCATTGCTAGCATTGACGCCGCCTTTGTGGAGGGATTGCTATGCTATTAAAGAAACTCTCCGAGGCTTTTGGCCCTTCCGGTTGCGAGCAGGAAGTGCGTACAATACTGCGAGAAGAATTAAAGGATCATATCAGTGAGTGGCAGCGCGATGCGCTAGGCAACCTTATTGCCTGTAAGCCGGCAGCTGCTGGCCCTCGGGTGATGGTAGCAGCCCATATGGATGAAGTTGGCCTGATGATTAGCAGTGTCGACAGCGCCGGCCTGCTCCATTTTCATAAAGTGGGTGGCATAGATGATCGCGTGCTAGTGTCTAAACCAGTATTGATTGGTAAAGGGCGCGTGCCGGGTGTCATTGGAGCCAAGGCTATTCACTTACAGCGCCCAGAGGAACGCACCCAAGTGATTCCCCACCGCTCGTTGTTCATTGATATCGGAGCTAAGAGTAAAGAGGAAGCCCTAGAGAAAGTTAAGATCGGTGATTACGTGATTTTCGCGACCCAATATGGGGAGCTTGGCGCTAGTATGGCCAAAGGGAAAGCTTTCGATGATCGCGCCGGTTGCGCCATCTTAGCCGAGCTGCTAAAAGAAGACTATAGTTTTCCGCTCTACGGTGCTTTCACGGTGCAGGAAGAGGTGGGACTGCGGGGAGCAGGTGTGGCAGCCTATGCGATTGAGCCCGACCTAGCCATCGTGCTGGAGGGCACCACCTGCAACGATGTGTCAGGTATCGAGGAGCATGAATACAGTACTGTCATAGGCGGTGGCCCGGCGATTACTTTCATGGATACCTCTGCTGTTGGCAATAAAGCTATGATTCGGGAACTGGTGCGTCTAGCCGAAGCAAATGGCATCCCCTATCAATTCAAAGGCACTGTAACGGGTGGCAACGATGCTGGCCGCATTAACATCAGTCGGGCAGGGGTACCGGTGGTAGCAGTCTCTATTCCTTGCCGCTACATCCATTCGCCAGTTTCTCTGCTCAGCCTGGCCGACGTGGAACATAGCAAGGCATTGGTTAAACTTTTCCTACGTAGTATCGAAGGAGGTTTTCGGGTATGAAAGAACTGATTAAACGTTTAGTTGAGGCCTATGGCCCCACCGGCAGCGAGGAAAGCGTTCGTAGCTTAATCATGGAAGAGGTCAAGCCCTATGTCGATGAGATGCAAGTAGACGCTCTAGGGAACTTGATCGCCATTAAGCGGGGTGGCGGCAAGAAGCTGATGCTCGCCAGCCATATGGACGAGATTGGTGTGATGGTTACCCATATCGATGATAAGGGGTTTCTGCGTTTTTACAGTGTAGGTGGTCTTTCACCCTTTACCCTCATTGGCAATCGCTGCTATTTCGCCAATGGCACTGTAGGTGTCTTTGGTATGGAGCGTCTTGACGCAATTAAAGACCTGGCCATGAACAAAATGTTCATTGACATTGGGGCAGATAGCAGGGAAGAGGCTCTAGAGAAGGTTAATATCGGCGATACAGCCGCCATTAGGCGCGAATTCTGTGACCTAGGCAAGCGACTGGTCTCTAAGGCCATGGACAATCGTATCGCTTGCGCAGTGCAAATTGAGGCACTAAAGCAGGTGCAGAATTTGGCTTTCGACGTGTATGCCGTCTTTACTACCCAGGAGGAAGTCGGCTTACGGGGTGCCCGAGTTGCCGCTTTCGGCATTACCCCCGATATTGGCATCGCGGTTGATGTAACTGCCACTGGTGATACCCCTAAGAGTGCTACTATGGACGTCACCTTAGGCAAGGGACCCACGGTAAAGGTGCGTGATTCTAGTCTGCTTTGCACACCGGCAGTACGTCGTCATATGGAGCAAGTAGCAAAGGCCAACGACATCCCTTATCAACTGGAGGTATTACAGGCCGGTGGCACTGATGGCGGTGCCATTCAAATGACTAAGAGTGGCATTCCTACGGGTGTTATGTCCATACCTTGCCGGTACATACATACCGCATCGGAGATGGTGGACTATGACGATGTGGAGCAGGGAGTACGTTTCTTAGTTAAGCTGATGGAGACTGACTATCTGGGCTAGGTTCAGCAACTATTAGTAGACCCGGAAGGGTAACCTAATTAGGAAGGCCAGTAAATGCTGGCCTTTCTTGTTTATCGCAGTTAAATATTGGTGGGCAGGATAATTACCTGCTACGGCGAATGAGAAGCAGAGGAATGTACGCATCTGCTTACACATACCTCTATAAGAGGCAAAGTCGTATATTAGCTCTAAGGTAAACTGAGACGAGGGGGAGTAGGTCGTATGGAAACAGGGCAGGGGTTCAGTCGCAACAGGCGCTCTAAACTGGGGATTATTGCGCTAGTGCTCCTTGTGTTCTTTACAGGCGTGCTATTAGGGACCAACCTACGTGGCATTGCACACCGCTTAGGCATCAATTTGGTCGACAATTCCTTTGCAAAACTTGAGGCGGTATACACGTGGGTCAAGGAACATCATGTAGACCCGGACGCCCTAGATCCAACCCGCGCTGTAGACGATGCTATCCGTGGCATGTTGCCGCACGTCGACGGCGGTTACACCAGGTATGAATCAGCTGAAGAAGCGGCTGAGTTTAACCAGTCGACCATAGAAGGCAAGTATACTGGTGTAGGCATTCAGTCCAAACCTCCTACTAGCGGCGAGATGGAAGTTGAAATAGTCTTCAGGGGTTCTCCTGCCGAGGCTGCTGGTGTTAAGGTTAGAGATAAGGTTATGGCCGTCGATGGCCAGGCAATCAAGGGGCTAACTCAGATAGATATCAATAACCGTATTCGGGGTGAAGCGGGAACAGCAGTAACCCTGACTATTCTGCGTGAGGGGGAATCTGCGCCCCTAAATATCACTATTGAGCGCGGCGTGATTGCACTGCCAGTGGTTGACCATTGGGTGGAAGGCGACGTAGGCGTTGTGGCCATGTACCGCTTTACTGAAACTGCCCCGGGGCAACTACGAGAAGCAATTCTGGACTTAAAAGAGCAGCAGGTAGCCGCCATCCTCTTTGATTTGCGCTCCAATGGTGGAGGGCTACTCTATAGTGCTCAGGAGATAGTCGATTTCTTTTTACCAGCCGGCGAAGTGATAGTGCGGGAAGTTGATCGCTATGGCGTTGAGCAGGTACCAAAAACTAAAGAAGGCACAATCTGGGATGGGCCACTGGCCATCTTGTTAAATGGGGGTAGCGCTTCCGCTTCGGAAGTAGTCGCTGGAGCCTTACAGGATCATGACCGCGCTATTCTGTTAGGCGAGGTCTCTTTCGGCAAGGGTACCGTGCAAGTTCCCTATCCGATGACGGATGGTTCGCGTCTTTGGATTACCCAATATCGTTACTTAACGCCTTCTGGCCGCGATATTAACAAGAAAGGGCTCACACCCGACGTCATTATCGAACAGCCGGAGAATGCTCAGGTAGACGAACAGCTGCAGCAGGCTGTAAAATACGTTAAGGACAATATGGTGCAAAAATGATACCTGTGTTGGCGTATACTTCGGAGAAACGTGAGGGGGTGAGACGTTGCCTTGGGTTGATTACTTGCTAGGAGCTCTGTTAGCAGTAGGTCTTCTTTACCTATTCTATCTGATTGACCGGACCTTTGTTTATCGTAAGCAGCAGCTGGGCTTTTGGTCACACATAACGACAACTGCTTTTTTCCCAAAACGCATGGTTGCCTATCTGCTAATGTGGCTATTTGTGTTGATAGTGCTCTTTACGATGAAGCCGTCTTTGACGCCGGGTTCGCTCTCTTATAATTTCATTGACGCCGTTTTCCGGTTATCTCTTTACCCGTTTTCTGGCCTTTTGCTAATCGTTGTCATAGTGCTCTTGAAAATTACCATTTTTCCGTCGAAAGATGACCCAGACCGTAATCTCTTTTAGTTAGCTTGCTGTTAAGCTACTACTCTTATCATTTCTAAAACGGGCTAAAACTATTACAGTTGAGAGATAGTTGGCAGCATATATATCCCGACAGATGGAGGGGCGCCGTGAGTCTGAAAATCACTTTATCTATCCTTATCGCCTATCTACTGGGGAGCATCCCTACAGCCTACATCGTTGGCCGCTTGAAAGCTGGTTTGGATATTACCCAGCATGGCAGTGGTAATGTGGGTGGCACCAACGCTTTACGTGTTCTGGGTGTAGGGCCTGCTATCTTAGTTGCGGTCAGTGACATTAGCAAGGCGTTGCTGCCGACGCTGATCGCTTCAAGGGTCTTTGAGGGTAATACTTGGCCGACGCTAGCTGTAGCCCTAGCTGCAATCCTTGGCCACAATTACTCCGCCTTTTTACGCCTACGTGGTGGTAAAGGCATTGCCACCACTGTGGGAGCTTGTATAGTACTGTTCCCGCGGCAAATTGCCGTGTTGCTGCTATTGGCGCTCCTGGTTGTGCTGGCAACACGTTATGTTTCCCTGGGATCCATTGTCTTGGTACTGACTTTACCGTTGCTGCTTAGCTGGCAGCATGCTTCTTTGCCAGAAATCAGTTTCGCTGTTGCTGTTGCCTTGCTGGGTCTTTGGCGGCATCGTTCTAACATAACTCGCCTACTCGGCGGCACAGAGAATCGCCTTGGCCGCAAGAAACAGAATAGCTAGCGCACAAAACACCGTCCGAGATCACTGAAGAAGTCCCTTATGGTTCGGGAGAAGGTCGTTGGTCCTGCGAAAAGCGCTTTGGGGCCTCAAATAATAGGTGCTTAGACAGCGACGGTTAAAGGCGGCCAACTGTTTGAGCCTAGGCGAGTTTTGGCCGCCTCAGTC
>CALNBW010000216.1 GCA_937874815.1 uncultured Bacillota bacterium
TTTGCTCCCTCGCTCCTTGATTTATGGCTCCAACGCGCTTTGTGTATGACACGCAGCCTTTGCAAAGCTTTGGTTCACCTATCAGTAGTACAGGAGGTCCGCAAAATGTGCTTGTCACAGGCCCCTCCGATTGCTCAAGGGAAGGTCGTTGATCCTGCGAAAAGCGCATTGGGGCCTCTAATAAAAGGTGCTTAGACATCGACGGTTAAAAGCGGCCAACTGTTTGAGCTTAGGCGAGTTTTGGCCGCTTCAGTCGATGGCTAAGCACCTACACGCAGTAACCAGGCCACACGCGCGTGAGCAGGACTACGACCTGTGTCTACGGCGGGGCCTTTTTGTGCCTATTTTGGCCGCATCATGCCGTTGCTTTTGTCAATATAATAGTCTCCCTTGAGCAGCAGCTCTGAGATGGGAACTACCTCGTAGCCTTCTTGACGGCAATAGTCCAGAATTGGTCGCAGTGCGGCGGGGGTGTGCTCGGCGTTATTGTGGAAGAGCACAATGGCCCCGGGGGCAATCTTGCTGGTAACGCGCTGTACGATATCGGCAGGGGTTGTCGGTCGCCAGTCTAGCGAGTCGATGCTCCACTGGATCGTGTGATAGCCCAGCTGCTCGACCGTATCTAGCAGCAAATTGTTATACTCCCCGAAGGGCGGTCGGAAGAGGTTTGCTTCCTGTTGGGTGGTTTCTTTGATCAGTTGGTGAGTGCGCTGGAGCTCAAACTGGATCTGTTCAGCAGAGAGGCTGCTCATATGCGGATGCGTAGCACTGTGATTACCAATTTCGTGCCCAGCGGCCGCAATGCGGGCAGCGACTTCCGGGTAGCGTTCCAACCAGAAGGCCACCAAGAAGAAGGTAGTCTTAATATCGTATTCATCCAGAATTGTTAGCAGCTCGTCAGTCTGATCAGCTCCCCAAGCTGCGTCAAAGCTGATGGCGATGCGTTTCTCGTCTGTTTGCACACAATAGATCGGCACCTTGCGGTTCAGGTTAAGTAGCGTGCTTACCACTTGGCGTGTCCGGCCAGGCACCCAGAGTTGGGTGGACGTCGCTATGATGGCTAATACAAGCACTATGCCGGTAACCAAGAAGAGCTTACGCTTGGAGATAAAGAACATCATCTGGCTTGCACCCCCTATTTGCTATTAGGATATGGGGACGGGCCCATTTCTATGTTAGGCTCCCGTAAAATTTAGCCCAGTCTTAAAAGCTGCATGATTAGGGGGATGCTAAAAAGGCTGGCCAGGGTGGTTACAATGGTCAGCGAAGACACCAACTCGGGTTCGGTATCAAATTCAACAGAGAGCATGGTGGTGACGACAGCAGTGGGGGAGGCTGCTGCTAACACGAAAACCTGCTGGCTGAGGCTATCAAAGTGAAGGAGTGTGGCGAAGCAATTGGCAACGAGGGGGGCAAGCCCGAGCTTGAAGCAAGTGCCCAGGCTAAGCAGTAGCCAGCGTTGGCTGAAAATCATATCCGCCAGCTGTATGCCCAATAGTAGCAGAAAAATAGGGATGCAGGCCTGGCAGAGTAGGGCAATGCCCTGCTCTAGCCAGGGCGGCAGACCATAGTGCAAAGCGCGCAGAAGCAAGGCTAGGATAGCTGCGTAGGCTGTTGGCATCTGCAATACCTTTTGCCAGGCCGCTTTTGACCCTAGGCTGCCACGGGCGGCAAAATAGACAGCTAAAGAAAACATGAGCATTTGGTGGACCACCATTACTACCGCTCCTCGCTCCAAGCCTGCGCTGCCGCAGGCGGCAGCGATAATGGGCAAACCGTAGTTGCCCACATTCATAAAGACAGCGCCCAATTGCATGGCGCTGGCTAGGCGCACGGAGAAGCCGAAGGCGCGGCAAAGGAGGGCTAGCAAGCAGGATAAGGTGAAGATCAGAAGTAGGGTGCCGCCAGCCAGTTGCGCTAGTTGGGGCCCTGTCAATTGAGAGTGATAGAGGGAGTTAAAGATCAGGGCCGGGCTCAGCAGATAAAGTGTAAGCTTGGCCAGGGGTTTAGCTTCAATTTGCAGTTTGCGCCGGGCCAGACCGCCAGCCCCTATTAGCAAAAGCAGAGGGAGCATGAGCGAGGCCAGCATTACATTCTGCCTCTGATTGCGGACCGAAAGAGCGCCCGCACCAGTGAGGTGGCTATTGCCAATCCGCCGGCAATAGCGCCTGCAGCCAACAGTGCTTCCGTTGTTAAGCTAAGACCGCCTAAATAATCGCCGACAACGAAGGCCTTCATGGCGGTGTAGACAGTAATCCCGGGCACCAAGGGCACAATGCCAGGGGTCAGAAAAACGGTGGCCGGTTCTTGCCAAAGCCGGGCAATTATTTCCCCGGAAATACCGACGGCTAATGCGCCAAGCGCAGTGCGGCCGACGACCTGTAGGCCAGCGGCTTCCGCCAGCATCCATCCCATCCAGCCGAGAGCCCCAGTAAGCCCTCCCAGAGCTATGCGCTGCTTGGGGGCGCGAAAAATGATGCCCCAAGAGCATGAGGCCACAAAAGCAATAGTAAACTGCCAAACCACCTGAGTTAGCGCATCCATTTTATCCACCACCCTAATACAGCGCCCACGCCTGCCGCTATTGCGGCAGCAGTGAAGAGGGCATCATTAGTTCTCACAATGCCCGACAGTAAGTCCCCTGCCAGCACGTCCCTAACACCGGATGTCAACAATACTCCTGGCACTAAGCTCATAATCGCCCCCAAAATCACTCGATCATAGGGCATCGCCGGTAGTACGAGGGTCAGGGCCAGTGCGCAAAAACCGGCGAAGAAACCGGCAAGGAAGTCGGCCAACAGCCCGGGTATAGCCAAGCGCCGGAGATAGCTAGAGCTTTGGAAAACAAGCCAGGCCACAATGGCAGTGGCCGGTAGTTCCCAGCCCTGAGCGCCAAAGAGGGCGGCAAAAGCTGTTCCACCGACGGCAGCGGCCCAAGGCCCTAAGCTTACTAGGTTTTTCTCTGTGTCTGCCTCGATAGCCTGTAGCTGACCTAGTACCGTTGCGGGGTTATTTTGTTGACCAGTTAAGGAACGGGAAAGGGTGTTAATGGCCGCTACGCGGCCCAGATTGGTTGAACGCTGTTCAATGCGTCTAACGCGCGTGCCGACTCGTCCATAGGCGTAGGCAGATATGTGAATAGCGGTTGGCGTCGCGATGCTGTCCACTCCGGTAGCGCCGCAGGCAGAGAGCAGGTGATAGATGGTATTCTCTACCCGATAGATCTCTGCGCCGCTGCCGAGCAGCAGTGTCCCCGCAAAAAGGCCTAATTCGAGCAACTGTTCCATTTTATCCGGCAAAACTGCGCACCCCCAGTCATACTCGCAAGCGCGTATAGACAATTGTTATTGCTGTACAATAGGATAGTATACCAAAATGGACTGGCTTGGCTAGTTAGGTAGAGGAGGGGCGGCATGGCTGACCCTGTTCATACATATGTCTTCATGGAACAAGCTAACCCTCTGCAGCAGGAATTGTTGCAAATTGTGGCGGCCGAAGCCGAGGAGCTGGTTGCTATTCGGGACGGGCGCTATACCAGAAGTCAAGATGTGGAGAAGCTATTGCGTTCCGCCTTCGAGGGATTGGGGTTTCAGCACGCTGTGACTAGCAAGCAGATTCCCCAGTTGTTTGCCACCGACTCTGATTTTGAAATGGATTTTTTCCATTCTACTCTCCAGATTGCCTTGGAAGTGGAGAAGGGCAAGCATTTTAATGTCTGGCGGGACGTGTGCAAGTTTGTGGAGTCGGAGCTGGTGGATCATGCGGTCTTGCTAATACCTTACGAGAAGTATAGTAGCACTGGGCGGCGCGAAAGTGTCTTATTGAGTACAGCCGACAGTTTGTCTAATGTATGTAGGTTATATTATTCACTAAAAAGTTTCCTCTTGATCGGCTACTAGTGGTTATACGCCAATTTTCATGTATAATAGGACTGGTGTAGCGATGGCTGTTGCCATTTAGCTAATGTTGGCGAGGGGAGGTGAAAGTCGTGGCTTATAAAATCAATCATGACTGCATCGCTTGCGGCGCCTGTCAGGCAGAGTGTCCAGTTGATGCTATTAGTGAGGGAGATATCTACGTTATTGACCCCAAGAAGTGCATCGACTGCGGAGCTTGCGCAGCCGTTTGTCCAGTAGGTGCCCCTAACCCAGCTGAATAAAATGATGCTCGGAGAGCCCACCGTCAGGTAGGGCTCTTTGCTTTTGCCCACAATAGCGTTAATCAACAGCAGTCCTAAGGTTTTAATAGGATATAGCCTTTAATTTATTAATGAACATGTTGACATCAACAAGGCAGCCAGGGTATATTAAGGCAGGAGGTGTTTTTGATGGCAGGAGAGCAGATGCTGATACTGCAGATGTTGGAAGCAGGGAAAATCACAGCTGACCAGGCGGTGGGGTTACTGGAAGCCTTGAGCCAAGGCAGTGCTGATACCGCCTCCCCCAGCAACGTGGTTGCTCAATCGGAACAACAGTCAGTCAGTCGCGCCGTACGGGAAGAAGAACGCCGGGCGCGACAAGCGGTTCGGGAAGAGGCGGCGCAAGCACGAGAAACGGCCCGTAAGGCGCGAGCAGAAGCCAGGCGTACCGCGAATGGCGCTCACCGCTCCCGCCCAGAGAAGACAATAATGTCATCCTTACGGGCTTTGGGTATTCCCTTAGGTGGCAGTAAGGAGTTCTCCTTTACGCGCAGCTTAAGTGGAAAGTTTGTTGCCGCAAACCCTTCCATTCGTTTGCAGAACACTAACGGGCATATCGAGATTAGCCCGAGCGCTGATGAGCAGTGGCAGTTACAACTCGTCACTCGTGTCCGGGCGGATAACCAGGCCAGCGCGCAGGCTTTGGCAGACAGATTAGTTCATGTTGAAAGTGATGAGCAGTTTCTCACCGTTGAAGCGCAGCGGATGTTTGGGCAAAACGCCAGTGTAGCCATAGAACTACAGCTACCCGTGCGGGACTACAATGATCTCAATGTCACCACGACTAACGGCACCATTCAGTTGGCTGAACTAGCAGCAACTAGCATGGCTGTAAAAACCGTGAACGGCAAGGTTATCGGCGAGAGGTTAACAACTAATGACTT
Source organism: uncultured Bacillota bacterium (assembly GCA_937874815.1). Taxonomy (GTDB): domain Bacteria; phylum Bacillota; class UBA994; order UBA5500; family UBA5500; genus UBA5500. The sequence goes on from CALNBW010000216.1 coordinate 5,083, forward strand.
GCAGGCAAGTTCGGTGAATGGAACGGTCGCAATTGACGGTGCCATCGGGCGGATTCAGGCCCATGCGGTCAATGGGCGGCTTACCGTCGAAATCACAGAGGCGATGCATGCAGAGCTTGACCTGAAGTCAGTAAATGGGGCAATCAGGGTGGAGCTTCCGGAAGCAGCAACTATTGGTTATCAACTCAACGCTACCAGCACGGCGGGGAATATCAGGCACGACTTGCCAGGCTTAGTGGTGAGTGAGGAGCAGAAGCGGCCGGGGCGGCGCACGCTAGTGGCAGCGTCGAACGATTTGGCGGCAAAAGAGCTGAGGCAGACAGTTAAAGCTAGTACTGTGAGCGGGGACATCCGGATTAACGTTTAGGCTACAGGGGCTGGCACCCGTGGCGGGGTTAGTTTAGGGAAACGATTGAGGGAGGCTAAGAGACATGTCAGAAGAAAAGACCCAGGTTCTCAGGTTATTGGAGCAGGGACGTATCAGTTACGAAGAGGCGTTAGCATTGCTGCAGGCGCTAGGTGGTCCTACAGTTGCTCAGCAGGAGGAACCTAAGAGCGAGCCTGCTACCGATTTCGGGCCGGATTTACGAGACGATCTAGTTGCTGACGATGACGATGCTGACGATGACGATGAGGGCGATGAGGATTGCGAGCAGCCAGACTGCAGTGAGTATGGGCGGGAATTACAGGGGCTAGGGGAAGAGATCAGTAGGGAAGTGCGCGAGGCCTTGCAGGAAGCCGGCCGCGAGGTCAATTCTGCCCTCACCGAGGTGGGGGAAGAACTGCGGAACTTAGGGCGCGACATCGATATCCCGAGCTTCTTTCAGGGGCTCTTCAGCGGTAACCTTGGCAACCGTTATACTTGGCATGAAACCAGGGAGATCGCCATTGATAGCGCAATCAAGGCCATCGCCCTAGATATTGCTACTAAGAATGGCAGTGTGCGCCTGCTACCAACTGATGGCGAACAAGTAGTGGCGCGGCTGCAAATGCGTATCCAGGCAGCGAGCGAGGCGGAGGCCCGGGAGCAGGTGGAGCAATACTTGTATGAAC
>CALNBW010000217.1 GCA_937874815.1 uncultured Bacillota bacterium
GAAGTCTTTGGGGCTGGTAATGTTCTTGGCTACAGGCGAGGCAAAGCCAGAGGTGTTGTGCTGGATAATAGCGGCAATGGATAGGGCGGGTACGTTTTGCACCCGGGCTTGGGTTAGTTCTTCCTGATAAGTAACGCCAAAGTGGGCGTTACCGCTGGCCACAGTTTGGATGGAACCCGCATCACCGGGTAAAATGATGTTCACATCTAGCCCTTGCTCGGCAAAATACCCTTTAGTTTTGGCTACATAAAGGCCGGTATGGTTAGTATTTGGTGTCCAATCAAGCACTACAGTAACCGGCTTTAGTCCCTGGTTATCGGGCCCCTGTTTGCAGGCGGTGACTAACCCTGCAGTCAGAATTAGCATTAAAACGGTTGCAATTACGCGGTATTTACGACGCATGGCTGTTTATGCCTCCCTGTTAGTATGTGCTACAAGACAAAACGCCTCCCGAAGTGGGAGGCGCTGCGCCAGGACCAAAGAAAAAATAGATTCGTTCCCTACGCTGGCATTACCCAGATCAGGTATAAGGGTCAGTATCTTGAAGGGATACAATCTCAGCTGGCCAATTCCAGCCCCCCGATTTATGTTATTGTCTTGCCTGAACCCATTATACCAAAGGTAAGCTCAATGTCTAGAGCGGGCAGCCTAAAGTCTTAACCTAACCAGAGGTAAGCGAAATGGGCGACAACGCCGGCAACTATCCCGCCGATGGTATGGGCAAAGATGGCTTTGCTGGTCAGTTCGCGGCAATCTAGCGCATCCATCATGGCAATGTGGGTGCTAAGGTAACCACTCCAACACATTCCCATGGCGGTAAAGACAGCGATTTCGTTGCCACCAATTAAACCTTGGGCGAGAAACGCGGGTACCAGGCTAAGGGCTGCGCCGACTGCCCCCAGTGCGGTGATGGGGAACGCAATGGCTTCTGCCGCTTGGAAACCGAACAAGGGCTTAGTGATAAATGCTATCTTCTGCCCCAACCACGGTAGAACGGGAACCCCTTCGAAAGCCGCGCCAGTATAAGTCCCAGACTCTGAAGGGCCATTGGTCAGCATCAAGACGCTAGTGCAGATGATCAGCACCCCGGGGATTACGGCCATGCCGAGTTCTACCCCCCGTTGCCCACCCGTTAGCAGGGCATCCAGCGCCCGTGAAGCAACGCTGCGTTCTAGCACAACACTGTCAGCGTCAGCTGGCGCGGCTAGCATATCAGCGGTTGTTGCAGTAGCCGCCCATTCCTCAGTGCCATATAGCTTTTTTGTGCTGAGCAGCATCAAGCGCACACTGACAATGCTGCCGGCAAAGGCCCCCAAGTTGCCAAGCAGGGCTGCCCGGCCAAAACCGGAACCTTGGCCCATCATGAAGGTGGTAACAATAAGGCCCATGCCGAAGGAGGTGCCCAGATTGGTTAAGGCCGGGATTTGGTAGCGATGGAAGAAACGGCGGAATGTCTGGTCATGGGCTAAGGCCAGGATTGCCGGGTTATCTGAAAGATAGCAGGTCAGTGCTCCCATGGCGGCCGCGCCGGGTAGGTCGTAGAGCGGTTTCA
>CALNBW010000218.1 GCA_937874815.1 uncultured Bacillota bacterium
GGGAAAGCTGCTAGCCGAAATTTCTTCATGCATCACCTTAGGTGCTTTCTTGCAGGGCGCTGTAAAGGTACACCCGGATGCTAAAGTGGTCCTGTTTATTTCCGGCGGTAATATAGGAATGGATCAGTTTGGCAAGTTTCAGGAGGTGGGTATATAAGATTAGTTTGGATGGGAGGGGGGAATATATGAGTATCATCAAAACCCACAACATAACGCTGTATGGCGGAAACGATATCGATATTATCTTGCGCCCGCTTAGTGATGAGCATCTTCCTTATCTTTATAAATGGTGCGCTGACCCCGAAGTGCTTTATTGGACGGAGGAAGGCGTGGCTGATGACGATCTGTCTTACGGCCCAGACGTCGTTCATCAGATATATGGTTGGGTTTCGCAGAACGCCCACTGTTTTCTCATCGAAGCGGATGGTGTTCCTATCGGTGAATGCTGGTTGCAGAAAATGAACCTGCCAGAAGTAAAGGCAATGTATCCCGAAGCCTGGGATGTCCGCCGAATCGATATGTGCATAGGCGAAAAGGCATACTGGAACCGTGGCATCGGCACGCAGTTTATCGGCATGCTGGTGGACTTCGCTTTTTGCAGCGAGCACGTTGACACCCTGCACTGCATCTGTGGAGACTATAACGTCCGTAGCAGACGCATGTGGGAGAAACATGGGTTCACGCGGGTGTTGGCCCAGCCCCTGCCCCAGCCACAAAAGGGGCAATGGCAGTATCATTACCGGCTGACAAAAGAGGAGTTCTGTGAGCGCCGTCGTTAGACCGCCCAGCCAAGGCGACCGTCCCCGCGGCTGGTAAGGCGTTTGACAGTATATGCGAGGCGATTAGCAACGGAACGATCAGTGAGGCACGAATCGATCAGAGCGTCCTGCGTATTTTATCTCTGAAGGAACGGTATGGGCTGCTCGGTAAATAAAATGGCTTGTTAAGAAGGGCGGCGGGGTATTTACTTAGAGCACAGGAGCAGGCTCCAATCGTGCTTACAGTAGGTGTATTGCGCAAGCAATACGCATCCACAATAAGTGCGGCAGCGACATCCTAAGATGTCGCGAGAGATACATGTCAAATACCTCGCCGCCCTAGTAGCCGCCTGTAAAGCTTCAGTGTAGCCTCTATCTCTATAACCCGTATTGGCGCTTCATGCTTTCTACATGTCTATAATGATCAGAATTAGCCAATGCCGAAGCTGCTGCTTCATCCAGCACAACTGTGATCCCGCCGCTATGCAACTGTATGGCCGAGGCCGTAATCTGCGAGGTTACGGGCCCCTCGAGGCATTTGGCAACGACAGCCGCCTTACGAGAGCCATTTACAATCATCAGGATGTTTTTTGCATCCAATATGGTACCAATGCCCATGGTGATGGCGAAATGAGGCATCTGGGCGCGTGCAATATTGGCCTTCTTATAGAACGCTTCATAGTTATCATCAAGGGTCTGCTTTGTTAAGGCCACTACGCTTGTTCTTGAGCCCAGGGATGTACCAGGTTCGTTAAAGCCCCAGTGCCCATCTCCGCCAAGTCCTAAAAGCTGCAAATCAATGCCCCCGGCATTCCTGATTGCGTCTTCATACCACTGACACACCCCTTTGGGGTCTTTTGCTTGGCCGTCAGGTATGTGGATGTTCTCCGGCTTAATGTTGATATGCTTGAACAGCTCCTCGTACATGAACCTGGCGTAACTCTGATCCATATGATAGGGCTTATCTAGATCAAGTCTGACCCCAAGATATTCGTCGAGGTTAAATGTCCGCACCTGCGAAAAATCAAGGCCATCTTCCTTGTGCATTCTGACTAATTCTTGGTAGGTGCCGATGGGGGTGCTCCCTGTTGCCAGCCCGAGTACGCAATCTGGCTTAGACTTGATCTGGCTCGCAATGATTTCTGCTGCGTATCTGCTCAGCTGGGCATAGTCTTCCTTGATTATGATATCCATGTTTGTCCCTCCTACCTTTTCAGTTTGCGATTTACAGTGTTTCGACTGTGATAACCCATTCTATAGCTATTATGCTGCAGTTTACAACCACAGATGCTTTTTTTTGGTATGAGAATGTGAGGAAAAGAGGGCCATTTTCCCTGCCATTCTAGATTGGTATTCCAGCGCCGCTCCTCTCTATCCGAATGTACACCATCAGCCCCTTACTGCGAAGCGAAATTATGTATGGGCCGTTCACAGGTCTTGATGGTAGTAATTGAGAGAGGGATCGACAACATGCTCAAGGGGTTTCCTCTCCTGGCCGAGTCGCATTAGATTCGGCCTGTTTTCTACTGTCTGCGAAGGGAAAACGGGGCGACATGGCGAACTAGTGAACAACACCGTAGCTGGCTTTGGTCGACTCGGTCAGTGGTTTGAAAGGAGTGACCGTCCCCATGGCTGCGGACCTAAACGGAGGGTAAAGCATAGTGAAAAGGGTATTAGTTGCGGCGATGCATCATGAATCTAATTCTTTTAATCCAATAACTGCTGGTGAAGATGATTTTAAGGTAATATACGGGGCAGATATTTTCTCTAACCTGCGCGAAAATGATTCTGTAACCGGCATCATAAAGACATTGCAGGGTGCGGGATATGAAGTTATCCCAACCGTTTTTGCGCGGGCGGTTCCGAATGGCGAGATAGACTACGATTTCTATTGCAGAATTAAGGATGAAATCATCAATGGGGCGCAGGCAGCGCAAGCAGAGGCCCCCATCGATGCCATAACGCTTTCCTTGCATGGCTCTATGAGAGTGAGGAAACAGGGGGAGGCCGAAGGCTATTTCTTAGAGGAGTTACGCAGCATCTTCCCCGACATCCCCATTTTTTCATCCCTTGACATGCACGCTACCATGACCCAGAGAATGCATGACTACTGCGATGGCTTTGTGGGCTATAAATGTGCTCCCCATACGGATTGCTTCGAAACAGGCGAGCAGGCGGCGAAGATGACAATAGCTACCCTAGAGAATGGCGCGCGGGCAAAATCTGCTTGGGTGCGGGTGCCTATTCTCATTGCCGGCGAGCAATCTGAAACCTCTGTAGAACCAATGGTGGAACTCATCAATGCCCTGAGGGCGGTCGAGAAAAAGCCAGGCATAATGGCTGCTTCGTACCTAATGGGGTTCCCTTGGGCGGATAATGAGGACAGCTCTGTTGCCGTGTATGTAGTTGCGGATGGCGACCCCAAATTGGCACAAACAGAGGCAGTTGCCCTGGCCGAGCTCATCTGGGCCAGAAAAAACGAATTCAAGTTCCATACTGAAACATATGAGGAGCAGAAAGCCCTAGACGTTGCCTTTGCCGCGGTAGAGGAAGGGAAGCTACCTATTTACATTTCAGATTCAGGAGATAACCCCACGGCCGGGTCCTCCTCCGATTGCACCGGTTTTCTCAAGCTGCTGATGGCTGATGCAAGAACCAAGAATCTCAGCAAGCCAGTTCTTTATGGCGGCATATACGATCCCATCGCCACTAAGCAATGCGAGGGTAAGGTCGGTGATACGATAACCCTCACCTTTGGTGCCAAATTCGATACGGTCACGTCTAGCCCCATCACCGCCACTGGGATTGTAAAGTCCTACGTCAAGGATTGGTCTGGCAGCGGGTTAGTTAAGAGCGATTTAGCGTTATTCAGCAGTTGCGGCGTGGACATTGTGCTGGCGGAAGCCCACGTTGGCTATACGGTGCCGGAATTGTTTGCTGCTTTAGGCGTGGACCCAAAAGAGGTGGAAATAGTAGTTTGTAAGCTCGGCTACCTGACACAGCAGCATAAAGTAGTTGCAAAGCGTAGTATCATGGCCCTTACTAAAGGTAGTACAAATGAGGACTTGAAGGCCCTCGACTATAAGCAGGTCAAGCGGCCCATATTCCCTCTTGATAACGATCTCGAGTACGACGTTCTAGATAATCTGATGGCGAAGTAGGACAACAAGAGGTGATAACTGCTATTATGAGGAACGGCTTGGGCAGAGGGGTAATGGGGATTGGGCTTATTCAGACAATCCCCGTTACCCTTAGTTTATGTTTTTATTAACGTGTTTTGTGTCAGAAGCTATCTCCCAGTGGATGACAAAAGTAAGTATGACCCTGAGCGCAATGACCGAAGCGAGGACAAACATCTCATCAAGCGTACGAATCATCAAAGTGCGCAAGATTTCCCCGCCCAGCTTGAACTCTAGCCCTAGGGCCAGAGCTTTGGCCATCTCTAATTTGATATTGTCATCCGCGAAGTTGAAACGACGTTTGGCGTACAGCAGAAAGGCCTTCAGGGCAGCGACAACGATGACGAAAACGCCCATCGCTTCCAAAAGGTGAATGATATAGGGTACCACTACTGAAAACAGATGCTCTAGATCCACAGCATCATCCCCCTATTCAATTATATAGATAATGCATTCTATCATAATATGGGGTCAATTGCATCGTCCTACCAGCCAAAGTGACCGCCCGAGACCACTGAAGAAGTCCCTTAGAGTCCGGGAGAAGGTCGTTGGTCCTGCGTAAAGCGCATTGGGGCCTCAAATAAAAGGTGCTTTTGAGGAAAGGGGACACACCTCTGCGGAGGAATGTCCCCAACGAATGACGGTT
>CALNBW010000219.1 GCA_937874815.1 uncultured Bacillota bacterium
GGTTACATTTTCGTTACATCTGCTTAGACGGCAGTAAAGGAAAAATGTTCCCTGTGGCTCATCGAAATGTTCGGTGGGTAGGTTAATCGCCGGCCTCGCCGAGCCAAAGCTGGATTAGGTCGTGTTCCAATGTTTTATCAGAGATGTGTAGCCTTTCTTCTGCCATGGCTATATTTGTTCTGTAATCCGCCAGCGGTAATTCTTTTCCCGTGCGCAGGTTTTTGACTTCGCCCGCCGCTCGCAAGTAGATTACTTCATCATTGAGCCAGCTGCCATCGCGGAAACAGACGAAACCGGTTTCCGCATTGAGCAGGTCTTGCCCCAGCGCATAGTCGCAGCTAAAGCCTAGCAAATTTGCCAGGGTGGGAAAGAGGTCTATCTGCCCCACGGCCAAATCCTGTTTCCCTTGTAATCTGTTTCCCGGAAAGTGCATCATCATGACTACCTTTTGCGCTAGCTGCCACTCCTGTTGATCGAGCTCATCTTTGCCGTAAAGAAGCTGGGCCAGCTGTTGGCTGTTACCTTGCGGTATAGCAGCATGATCTCCATAGAACACCACGATGGAGTTATCCCAGAGGCCGGCCGCCTTTAGTTCATCAATTAGTAGGCCGACGGCCTCGTCGGCGTAATGGACATTTTGCAGATAGTTACCCATCAAGGTGCCCGCAAATTCACCTACATCCAGACGATCAGTCAGATCAACATTAGGGTCTGTAAAAGGAAAATGGCTGCTCAAAGAGATGAGGAACGTGTAAAAAGGTTGTGGCATCTCTTGCATTTTAGCCACTGCCTGGCGGTAGAAGGAATTATCCGCCAGCCCCATGCCAAAAACCTCATCCAACTCAAAATCTTGCTCGTTAAGATAGGTATCAAATCCTAACGCTGCATACATCGGGGGGCGATTCCAGAATCCGGGGCGGAAAGGGTGCATCACTGCCGTAGTGTATCCCTTTTCCTTAGCCGCCAGCGGTAATGATTGAAAGGAGTTCGCTGCGTACTCATAATAGGCGGTGCCGTTCTTGGCTGGAAACAGGGAGACATTGGCCAAGAACTCCGCATCAGAAGTGCCGCCCATGGCCGTCTGGTAGTAGGCGTTATTAAAGGTAAGGCTTTGTTTCGCCAGTCGGTTTAAATTAGGGGTCACTTCTTCGCCGTCTATCCTAAGATTCAACACAAAACCCTGGAAGGCTTCCAATTGTACCATGATCAAGTTCTTGCCCTGCATGGCATTTTGGTAGTGCTTTTTACCGGCAACAGCCGCTTCATCCTCGAACCAAGCAGCGATTGCAGTTTGCTCATCTTGAGGTAGCGGGGTATACGCTACTTGCCTCTTAACATAGCGCCAGAGATCGATGGCGTGAAAGTTAAGTGTACCGATGTTGTGGGCGACAACTTGCTTGTCCCAAAATGCCTTGATTAGCCCTGGCTGGCGTTCCTGCAAGCTAGCAGTGCTAGCTTGTACTAGATTTGTACCTACAAGGAGGCAAATACATGCTAGTGCGATACGGCTCGCCCAGCCAAGACCAGGCTGTGTCCTTGGCTTGTGCCGTATAGCCCAGAGGGCAGGTATGAGAATAAGCAAATCAAGGAAATAGGCTAAATCGCGTGGCTTAAGCAGTGCTAGCACACTGTCTTGCACACCGGCAGTGAGCTTGGCTTGTTTCAGCAAGGCCACAGAGGTAACGTCGTTAAAATAGCGGGCATAAACGACGTCTGCCACCA
>CALNBW010000220.1 GCA_937874815.1 uncultured Bacillota bacterium
TGACTAAGGTTATTAACATCCATGATAGAAAAAGCTACTATAATTGGAGAAGGGAGCTAAGATTACACAAAAAAGCCATCCGAGACCACCGATAATGTGCCATAGCGGTCTAAAATGTGAAAATATGTTGGTTGGTCTGTTTTATCTACCGTCGCCTGGGTCATGATTAACAAAGGAGACTAATCGCGGAAAGGAGATCATGAGACGGGCAAAGGCTAGAAGACCATCGCGCGCCAGATGTTTAGAGGCTTTAGATTAATATGAGACAAGGGTATTACGCCCAACCTTTAGGTGGTAATACCCTGTTTTTATGTGCTTGTCCTTCCTGCCAGAAGTGAGAAAATTTGTGGTATAATAGAGCCAAGGAAGAGGTGGTTAACATGACGAAGATTGATAGCATCATCAAAGAGCTTCGTATGTTGACGCCGTACGCGCTGAAGGAAGTGGCTGATTACATTGGTTACGGAAAGCATAAATACAAAATAAAAGACGTGCCTATTAAGGTAAGCACAACTTCTTTGGTAAGCGAAAAGAGCCTTGCAAAGGACTGGCTAAGGCCTGAGGAGGAAGAGGCATGGAAGGAGTTATAAAAGAGCAAACAAAGAAACCCTTACGAGCAGCAGCCATTATCGCCGGTATATTGATCGTGGTTGCCACGGTATACGCAAAGATTCGGCACTATTCAGCAGCCACAGAGGATGTTAATTTATACTACTCAACAGCTATCGAGAACACTAAGGTGTATTATTACCCAACGGACGGCAGCGTCATTGGTGCCAAGGGGAATAGCGTTGAGCCCCCCGGGACAGCGGCCTACGAGTTAGCCGTACTATTCATGGAGGACCTAAAAGCCGAAGATAAATCAAGAACATTTAGGATTACAGAGTATGAGGATTTGGCAGTCAAAGTTATTCCGACCGCACAGCTAGATGAAGAAACAGCAGCAATCTACTTCTTGCAGGATAACGAAGTGTCCGAGAACACATGGCTGGTGGAGATATCTATAAGATATAAATACGAAGGAGCCATGAGCCCTGTCGGCCCAAGCAATAACGAATGGATTGATGTATTGTATCAGTCCAGTCCAGCAGGGTTCTTGATGACCCGGAATGGTAATCAGTATTCGCTTCGGTCCAGATATAGGTAGAGTTGCTAGTTTCCAGGCGGTGACCCGCGAAAGAAAGGTGGCGATTACAGGAATGATTACGGAATTTATCGTTCAATCCATGACGAAGAGAATCGTAAATGCTTTTTCACCAGAGAGGGTTATTGTTTTTGGCTCATGGGCTCGGGGTGAAGCTACCAAAGATAGCGACGTTGATTTCTTGGTAATCACCCCTTACACAGGTTCCAAAAGAGACATTCAGGTAGCTATAAGAAGAGAACTAAAAGGCTTTGGTGTGCCTAAGGACGTCATAGTTGCCTCGAAAGAAGAGATTGAGCAGAAAAGAGATATGCCGGGATACATTTATGGAACTGCACTGCGGGAAGGGAAGGTTGTCTATGAGCGCAAAGTCCAATAGACAACTGGCAACGCGCTGACGGCGTGACCCCTCCCCCCAAACCCCCCCGCCTTGCCGCAGGCCTACAACGTCCCCTCGCTCGGCAAAATGGCCACTTCCTCTCGCACCGTCGCAAACGCATTCCCGTCCCAAGAAAGAT
>CALNBW010000221.1 GCA_937874815.1 uncultured Bacillota bacterium
GCGCCATCTCTGCTAACGGTTAGCTCTACTTCCTCGCCCTGCCCTTGTAGGAGGGTAGTGATGTCGGCATCAACCTTATAGACTTGCTGCCCGACCACATTTAGCTGCAGTTCAGCCATTAGCTGGTCCCCCAGATAAGCCTTCACAGTCTTGGGGCCAACGGTCGTCAATTTTACATCTTTAAAAATATAGGTGCCGTTTTGCACGTTAGCCTCGCCCGACTCGTGGGTTATATAGCCTTCTATTTCAATCCTGGCGTTGTTAATGGCCTTGCCATTCTCGTCCTTGACGACCAGGGTAACATCCTGCGCTTGGTTTACCGTAAGCTGTGCTGGTTGAATGGTGGCATCCCAGCCGTTGACCTTAGCCGTTATGGTCCGCTCAAAGGCGGCCTTGGCACCAGAGTTATACTTGTCGACTAGCTTGTAGGCAACGATCTTGATTGTTCTGGTGCCAGGCTTGGTTGCAGGGATGGCAATTTTACCGCTCGTTAGCTTGACAAAATCTTGGCTGGAAATGGTATCCTGCGCCAGCTTGCCGTCTATATAAATGGTATAGGCAAAGTCATTAGTGAAGGTATCACCGGCAAAGTAATGGACTAGATGAATGTCGCTGGGTCCAATAACAAGTTCGTTCGCGCCAACGGCAAGCTCCTCCAGCTTTGAACCATTGATTAGGTTGTAGCTAGTTGGGTTGGTAACCACAATGGTAGTGGAGGCAACATAGTTGCCAGCAGAGGCAATTAACGTGTAGGTGCCGGCCTGTTGCGGTGTCCACGTGAAGGGGGATGCCAGGTTGCCAGCAGCATCGGTTTGAACGCCCTGCGGGAGCACCGGGGCATCTTGATCTGATACTGGCTCGGAATCTTTTAGGAGTATGAACGAAACGTCTTTCACTTCTGGGGCAAAGCCAGAGCCGGATACTGTAAACGCCGTTTGAACTATCGTGCGCACTGTCTTATCGGGCGTTACCACTAGGTTTGCAGCTTTGGCAGTAACCTCACCTTGGGCGTGGGTAATTGCATTTGCTGCGTCGCTACCAACGCGCAGCTCAAGCTTCTCTGCGGCTAGCCATTCGAGCACAGCACAACCGAATTCGCCCTGTACGTTAGTTTTTACGCCGGGGAAATAGGAGGTGCCGCTAGTGTTGCCCTCCAGCATAACGCTTTTATCTGCTACTGGCTCGCCTCGGCTATTGGTTACCTTGCCGGTGACTACAACCGGATCTTGCTTGCCTGTGAAAGCAAACTTAAGGTGTTCTGGCGTAGTAGTGACGTTATAACGTACTGTCATAGTACCCTCGGCCACAACACGGCCCGCAGCTAGGGCTGTTACTGTTATTTCCTGCGCTTCCAGATTGGCAGGGAGATAGAAAAGGAATTGACCACCCGGGGCGTCAATTTCCTCATAGATGAGCCCTGATTGCTGGCCCTCAACTCTTACCTTGAAATCGGCACTGGGGTATTGAGCGGTTGGGATAGCACCATTGATCAACCTATACTCCGTATGCGGGGCACTAGAAATGACTTGGGTAGCACTTAGAGCTAGCGGCTGAATGCCCTTCTGCGTAGCGAATGCACTCCCAGCAAATGCACCAATTATCATGGCGATGATCGTAACTAATGCAAGTAGTTTTCTCTGCATAAAGCATTTCCCCCTCAGATGTCTAGAAGCTGAACGATAGACGATTATCCGCTACGTTTAGTTTAGTGAATTAACTGTTGCTGGCACAACGAATTACACCGAAATGTGAAGAGGTTGTAACACGGGGGTTTTACACCTCAATTATGAAGTCAATCCACAAGATCCGTGCAGCCAA
>CALNBW010000222.1 GCA_937874815.1 uncultured Bacillota bacterium
CTGAGGCGGCCAAAACTCGCCTAAGCTCAAACAGTTGGCCGCCTTTAACCGTCGCTGTCTAAGCACCTTTTATCTGAGGCCCCAATGCGCTTTACGCAGGACCAACGACCTTATCGTAGGCTAACAACGGGGTGGAACGCACCAGCCAAGGCGACCGTCCCCATGGCTACCGGTTCTCGCCCCTACGGCTCCCCCTCTGTTGAGCGGTTAGGTATGGTACGAGCTCGCCCAAAGGCACCTCGTTCTGTTCACCGCCAGCCATGTCGCGTACGACGGCGATGCCCCGTTCAATTTCATCATCGCCTAGAACGACGACGCGCTTGGCACCAAGGCGGGATGCTTGTTTCATCTGAGCCTTGAGCCCACGGCCCATGAGGTCAAACTCAGCCACTAGATCGGCTTGCCTTAGCTCTGCTAACAGGGCGGCGATGAACACATCCACGGCTGCAGTTGGTGGAAATTCTACCCCTTCGGCTTCCAAGGCCAGGATCAGGCGTTCGGTACCGATACCGAAACCGACTCCTGGTGTGGCGGGGCCGCCGCAACTCTCAACCAGCCCATCGTAACGGCCACCAGCACCAATAGCCCCTTGGGCTCCAATTTGGGAACTATAGAATTCAAAGGCGGTATTAGTATAGTAGTCCAAGCCACGCACTAGGCGGGGGTTTTCCCGGAAGCTAATGCCGAGGGCAGTAAGCCCGGCCTTTACTCCTTGGTAATGCCCCGCGCAACTATCGCAAACATAATCAATCGGCGTGGGTGCATCTTTGAGCTGTGCCTGGCAGCTCTCGTTTTTGCAGTCGAGGATACGCATCGGGTTGCGCTCGTAGCGGCTTTGGCAATCAGGGCAAAGCGCGGGCAAGCGGCTAGCCAGGAATTCGCTTAATGCCTGGCGATGGGCTGGGCGGCAGCTGGGGCAGCCGATGGTGTTGAGCAGCAGCTCAAACTGGCGCAGGCCCAACTGGCGGTAAAAACGATAGGCTAAGCTAATCACTTCGACATCGGCGTAAGGATGGCGGCTGCCAAAATACTCGATGCCACACTGCTGGTGCTGACGCAAGCGCCCTTGCTGGGGTTTTTCATAACGGAAGATTTGGGCTATATAATAGTACTTGGTGGGTTGCGCTTGGGCGTAAATGCCGTGTTCAATAAAGGCACGGGCCACTGGGGCCGTGCCTTCGGGCCGCAGGGTAATGCTCCGTTCACTGCGATCTAGGAAGGTATACATTTCTTTCTGTACTATATCTGTCTGTTCGCCCACTGCGCGGTTAAACAGCTCGCTATGCTCAAACATGGGGGTGCGGATTTCATGGAAATTGGCCTGCCGACAGATGTTGCGAAACACATCCTCCACATGATGGAACTTCGCGATTTGGTCAGGCAAGATATCGGCTGTACCCCGAGGTGCGGTGGTTAACATGGTGGTCACTCCTTGCAAAAAAGCTTTTTCCTAGTATACCATAGCGACCCCCTAGTCAGCTAAGAGGGGCTGCGTGGTGTTGCTTAGAGCACAGGCGCAGGCTCCAAT
>CALNBW010000223.1 GCA_937874815.1 uncultured Bacillota bacterium
ATCTTAAGCTCCCAGCGCGAACTTGTCAAGATATCTTTTTTAATGGCCAGAGGGCCAATTATAGATACGACTGTAAATTTTTCGCTGCGCTTCTACTTTGAGCACATAACGTCGCGTTTCACCAAAGGGAATTGACTCAACTGTATCTTGTGTGCCATCCCAAAGGCCATCTTCCAGCCAGGTTTTTACATTTCCTCGCCCGCCATTATATGCTGCTAATGCTAGTGTTTCATTATTGCCAAATTGCGCTAATAAGTCCGCTAGATAGCAGACACCCAGGCGAATATTCGTTTCAGGTGTAAAGAGATCCTCTTCCTCAAAAACGGCCTGTCCTGTCTTCTCTGCTATCCAGGCGGCCGTTGTCGGCATCAGTTGCATCAAGCCTTTTGCGCCCTTACGGGAAACTGCGTCTGCTTGCCAACGGCTTTCAACATTGATTACAGCCGCGACTAAACCGGGGTCAAGCTGCGCCCGCTCTGCTTCTTGCACAATGATTTGCTGGTAATCTATGGGGTACAGCAGACGCCAAGGATAAGGCGTCAGCGCCACGACAAATAGTATGGTAATGGCGGCTACTCCTATGAGCATTAACCGCCTAACAGACTTAGCTATAAACTTGAGCATAATTGTTCTCCTTGTTTTGGGATGCTAGACCTTCTTTGCTAGAGATACTGCCGCTTGCCATTGTTTGCGAACCATCTGCTCCGTATCGTGCAGACAGCCACCATTGTCGATGAGACAGTGGGCATAGCGCGCCTTTTCTACCAAGGGCATTTGAGCAGCAATGCGCAGTTTGGCCTCCGCCTCAGATAATCCATCTCGCTGCATCAGGCGTTTGAGTTGGGTCTCTGCGTCCGTCACTACTAGCCATACCTGACTAACAGTTTTGGCCAATCCTGCTTCAATGAGCAAGGGGATGTCGAGCACTACTGGTAAATGATAATCAGCAGCAGCAAGTTCTCCCATAATTGCTTCTATGCGCTCCAAGACGCGGGGATGCGTAAACTGGTTCAAAAACTGCCTTTGAACCGGGTCACTGAATATTCGCTCAGCCAGCCAAGGGCGGTTCAACTGTCCATCGGGCGCTAATACCTCAGGGCCAAAATGCGCCACAATATCTCGATGCGCTGGCTGCCCAGGCAACACTATTTCCCGGGCAATCCGATCGGCATCAACGACGAAGGCTCCTAAGTTGCGCAGTATAGCAGAAACAGTGCTCTTCCCAGTGGCAATGCCACCGGTTAACCCAATCGTGAACATAAGACCCCACCTACCACTAGTTTACCTGTTTGGCGCCGGTTGGCAAAGTGGACAGTAATGGGAACTGCGCCCACTGATCTTTTCCCGTTCAATGCTACTGCCACAGCGAGGACAGGCCTCGCCTGTACGCCCATATACGGCAAGCTGATGCTGGAAACTGCCTGAACGGCCTAAGCCGTCAACATAATCGCTAAATGTGGTGCCGCGCATTTGCACCCCCGCTCGTAGCACCTGCACTATTGCTTGATGCAGAGACCGCGCCTCGGCCAGCGTCAGGCTATTAGCCAGTCGTGCCGGATGAATGCCAGCCAGAAACAGAGCCTCATCAGCATAAATATTGCCGATGCCCGCGATTATGTGCTGATTTTAACAAAACGCTTTTGATTCTAGCTTTACGGTTTTTAAGCATGGCCGTAAAGTCTGCCAGTGGAAAATCGCCAAGAGGCTCCCAACCTAGGCGATCTATGCCTGCTATCTGATCTATCTGCTCGTGGCTAGCCAGATACATGGTCCCAAATTGGCGCATGTCAGTATAACGCAGTTCCTGACCATTGGACAGTTTGAAAATAATGTGAGTATGGCGAGGCAATGGCGACTCGCTGGCGCAATAGCGCAACTGCCCCGTCATCCGAAGATGAATTACCAGGGTCTGCCCCGCAGACATGATGAGCTTCAGGTACTTGCCCCGCCGCTTAATGTCCTGGAATGAAAGCC
>CALNBW010000224.1 GCA_937874815.1 uncultured Bacillota bacterium
GGTCCCAGATCGCCCCAGGAAGCGCAACTTCAAGGTCGACGGCAGGAGCAGCATTACCCGTGGCCTCTAGGTCAAAAAGAGAACTGAGATCTTCAACTATGCGCGCCAAGAGCTTAGTTTGCGCAAACAAATCTCGGCACCGATACCGCACACGACTTTCCAGCTCATCCTTACCTTTGGCAGTCTCCATAAAAGCCGCCGGTACAACTATTTCGGTCTTATATAAATCAGCAATGTCATACACAAAACTTAGCATCTTCCCCGTATGAATAAAGCCGAGAGCTGGAGAATACCCGCAAGCAACTATTGCTGCATGTACTACTCCATACAGGCAAGCGTTTGCTGCTGAAAGAGCGCGGTTTATAGGGTCCGAGCGGTCCCAATCTGAACGATCATAATTTCTGCCTGCCCAAGGAACACCATAGCGCTCACTGGCTTTTGCATATGAATCGCGCACGCGAGCCCCTTCCTTGCCACGGATTTGACGTAACGTTAAGTCAGGATTAAGGTGTTCATCAAAACGCACCTCATACATTTTCCTGACTACCTGCAAGCGTTGGGTCTCATCCGACCATATGCTGGCCTGTCTTAGTAGGTTGGCTGCGCTTCTGGTCTCTCCCATACCCTGAGCATAAAAACGTATTCCCTGTTCCCCGCACCAGGCAACCAGGCAGCCCGCCTCTGCCATAGTCATTACAGCAGCATGGGTAACAGAAGTCCCTGGGCCAAGCATTAACAACGAAAGTGACGCACAAGGAACATGTACTTTACCTCTTGAATCATGAAGACAAATGCCCTTATCCTCTTGATCGATGCGGGCATGTTCTACATAGAGATAACTCCAACTGTCTCTTACCTTTGGCAAGATACGGAGATTTCTCATATCCCCCCCCCCTCCCTAAACACACCATCATCCCTATACCCTGCTATAGCAGTCCAGGCAGGATGAGCTTCTGCACCTCTCTCCAATGTTTCGGTTAGTACTGCCCGTGTTCATCCCGCGAAAGCACTTGGGTGAGAATGTAGCAGCGCCAGCCCGCTCTATCTGTTTAATTCGACAACTATAACTAAAATCCTTTGAAATTTTGCCTACTGCAAAAGGTATTCCTTTTCCCTTGCCGCTCGTGTTAGCTGTTTTGGCTCACAAACGCATTGAAAGCTGGGAGGGGTGAATTCTTGTCAGATCTTTCCCGACCAGTCTCCAGCAGGGAATATCACCTCTCTAGCGAAGGTATATAGGTGCCAAAATGCAAAATATGAGGAGCATCTAAGAATGAACAGCAAAAAGGATTTCTTCGGTACTACCGTTCGCTATTTGTTAATGCTTATCGGCCTGGTTATATTGGGAGGAAGCATCGCCCTTAGTACCAAAGCTAGACTAGGGGCACGCGCCTGGACCGTTTTCCATATTGGAGTTGCCAAACAGATAGGCTGGACGCAGGGGCAAGTGACGCAGGTCGTCGGCTTATTGATTGTTATCGGCAGCTACTTCTTGGGTGGCATTAAGCCAGCGCCGGCTACGCTCTGCAACATGGTTTTGATAGGGACTTTCGTAGACATCTTTATGACGGGCAACCTCATCCCCGAGCCAACTAGCCTGGCGCAACAATACGCATATCTGCTCTGTAGTGTTATTCTTACTGGAGTAGGTACGGCCCTATATATCAGCGTACGTTTAGGCGCGGGCCCCCGCGATAGCTTGATGTTAGCCCTCACCCAGCGTAGCGGCCTACGCATTAGTGTGGTGCGCAACAGCATAGAAGTAGGTGTATTAGTGGTGGGCTGGTTTCTAGGTGGGCCAGTTGGAGTCGGCACACTAGTCTTTGCTTTTGCCATCGGCCCCGTGTTAGAAACCTGTCTGAACGTGCTGCGCAAACTGAGCGAATATCTACACTTGGAGCGTTTCCTGACCGTAATCGAGCCTAAAGTGAAGAAAGCAGAAGCTGCTTAAAGAAACACAGAAACGCCGCAAGGGCTGAGAACCCTTGCGGCATTATTATTTACATATAGGGCGGGAGCGGCAGGGAATTTTTTCTTCTAAGGAGCAAAACGAAAAACGTTTGGCACGTGGCATCATACGTGTTATTATAATATCACAGGGGGGTGGTACGGACGAAAAACTACTCTTCAAGGGAACTGCTACGGCTGTTGCGAAAGGATGGGTGGATACAAACAGATACGCGAGGCTCGCACGTACACCTCATCCATCCCACAAAACCGGGTAAATTAACTGTTCCTCATCCAAGAGACAGTTATAAACCCAAGACTCTGAGAATGATACTGCAACAAGCGGGGCTTCTCCAATGAGCCCCACTAGAAAGGAGGATTACATTGGATAGATACCTTTATCCTGCTGTGTTCAATCCAGATGAAGGCGGCTATTGCGTCACTTTTCCAGACCTGCCCGGATGTATCACCGAAGGAGATACTATAGAAGAGGCACTCAGCATGGCTAAGGACGCTCTAGCGCTCCATTTGTGGAGCCTCGAATCAGCCGGCGACAAAATCGCTGTATCATCTGCTCCGGAGACTATTGAGTGCCCGGAAGGCGCGTTCGTTAGCCTTGTTGAGGTTTGGATGGCACCAGTGCGCGACCAAATGGCCAATCGTGCAGTAAAGAAGACGCTGACGATCCCAAAATGGTTAAACGATATCGCCGAAGATCAACACGTAAATTTCTCCCTAGTATTACAAAACGCGTTGAAAGATTATGTAGGCGTAGATAACTTCACCAGACGGCAGCCGCAATAGGCTGCCTCTTTCTTTTAAGTGCTGGAGGTTCAGAAAGAAAAACGCCGCGAGGGCTGAAGACCCTTGCGGCGTCGTTATTTACATATGGTGGGAGCAACAGGGATCGAACCTGTGACCTCTACCGTGTCAAGGTAGCGCTCATCCCAACTGAGCTATGCCCCCAAAGTTATCTTGCTTGGTGCCGAGGACCGGAATCGAACCGGTACGAATCTCACGATTCGCGGGATTTTAAGTCCCGTGCGTCTGCCTGTTCCGCCACCTCGGCGCGTCGTGCTTTGTGGAGGCGGCACCCAGACTCGAACTGGGGAATAAAGGTTTTGCAGACCTCTGCCTTACCACTTGGCTATGCCGCCCCGCTAGCCGAACTGGCATAAAGGAAAAATATGGAGCGGAAGACGAGATTCGAACTCGCGACCCTCGCCTTGGCAAGGCGATGCT
>CALNBW010000225.1 GCA_937874815.1 uncultured Bacillota bacterium
CAACATTCGCATGGGTGCCTTCGCCACAACCTTGCCAGATCCGTTGCCAGGAGAAGAATTTAATTTTTCCCGGGCCGCAGACATTGTGGCTGGGCATGTAATTCAAGCCAACGAGATTTTTTCAATGAATAAGGTGATCGGCCCCTTTGATACCAGCAAGGGCTTTCGCGAAGGGCCCATTTACGTGGGGGGGCAAGTGGCGCGGGGTATGGGCGGTGGCGTCTGTAAAATGGCAACCACTCTCTATAATGTAGCCATCTTGGCCGATTTACCGATTATCGCTCGCCGCAACCATAGCATGCTAGTGCCCTATGCTAACCCCGGGCAAGACGCCACTATCTCTGAAATGGGAATCGACCTAAAGTTCAAGAACGATACCGGCCACCCCGTCGTCGTCTGGGCTAAAACCGTTGATTACACGCTTTATGTTGCTTTCTACGGCCAGCGGGTGCCCCCCCAAGTGACTTGGCATCATGAAGTGTTGCAAGTGCAGGAACGCCCCATTATTCGTCGCCTCAACCCCCAACTAGCTGCCGGTGTAGAGCAGGTGATAATTCCCGGCTCAGAAGGGATTACGGTGAAATCATGGCTGGTTTTGAGCTATCCCGATGGCCGCGTTATTACCCGCGACCTCGGTATCGACTGGTACCGACCGATGCCGCGAGTAGTTGAACACGGACCGGCTAATTAGGGGAGGGGAAGGGGGAAGGAGAACATGTATGCTTTCTTACTGGCCCTCTACGCGGCCGTTTGCTGGGGCATTGCGCCAGTGTTCGGCAAGATAGGGCTGCGGGGTGTTAACCCTTTTGAGGCGTTAGCAGCCCGTACCTTAGTAACTGTTTGCTTCGTTTGGGGCTGGTTCTTGGCGCGGGGCAATGTCAGCGATGTTTTTGCAATTCCGCCTAAGCGCTGGCTCTTCTTAGGTATTGAAGCTTTCTTAGCCACCTTCGCAGGAGATTTGGCCTACTATGCCTCCCTAAAATTCGGCGATATAGGCCAGGCGGGCGTTGTGCTTGCTGCTTCGCCCTTGTTCACCCTCTGGGTGGGCAAATGGTTCTTGCATGAGCAGCTGACCCCGCATAAGTTAATCGGGGCCATAATGATCGTGGGCGGGATTGTCCTAGTGGGGCTTGATGTCATATAGTATTCACCCCCGTGTAGCAGACAGCATATATTGGCCATAGAGCCAGATGGCTACAAAGAGAGGGGGGATTGATATGGCAAGAAGTCAATTCTGCACCATGGTTGATAGCGCTATTAAGGATGAGATGGCTGCTGACCGCATGTATCGCCGCACGGCTATGATGACCAACAACCGCACCCTAAGAACCATCATTCGCAGCATTGCGCGAGATGAGCGCGGGCACGCCCGCACCTGGCGTACCATCCGCACCCTGAAGTGCCGCTAGTAACAACACCTTGCTCCTGTTTACGAAGGGAGGTGTACAGATATGGCATCTCGTCAATTCCGCCGCTACCTGCGGATGGCTGTTAAGGATGAACTCAGTGCCATAGCCATGTATTCCAACATGGCCAACATGGTTCGAAATCGTCACCTGAAAGCGGTCATCATGAGCATTGCTGGCGATGAGGCTAACCACGCCCGCACCTGGATGACCATGCAGGCCCTGATGCCTCGCCGTCGCCGCATGATGTAATGTAAGGGGTTTACACCAGGGACGCGTTACCGCGTCCCTTTTTTGCTTCCGTGGGCGTGGTTGCTGCATTGACTGCGGGGTGTTTGCAATGTGTCTCTCGCGACATCTTAAGATGTCGCTGCCGCACGTATTGTGGATGCGTATTGCTTACGCAATACACTAGCTGTAAGCACGATTGGAGCCTGCTCCTGTGCCCAAGCAACACCCCCGCAGCCCCTTTTTTAACCCTATGGGTGTGGTTTGCAGCCGCCTTCTATTGCCTTGCCCAAACCCCAGATGCTATAATGTTAGCGTTGCTGACTGACTGGTCAGTCAGCCCTGACTTGACCGGAAAGGGGCCGCGTCGGTGCGGTTCATCAGCTAGGGGAGGAATGCTGTTCGATGCTTAGGCTCGCTCGTTACTTAAAGCCTTTTACTTTTGTAATCTTGGCGGTGATAGCACTCGTTTTTCTGCAATCGCTATCGCAGTTATATCTGCCCAACTTAATGAGTGAAATCGTTGACATCGGCATAGTAAGTGGCGACACCAGCTATATCCTGCAGATTGGTTTGCGCATGTTGCTAGTAGCCGGCCTGGGCGCGGCCTGTACCATTACGGCCAGCTATCTATCAGCGCGCACGTCTGCCGCTTATGGTAGCATCCTACGCGAGCAGGTGTTTCAGAAGGTCTCCAGCTTTTCTCTTTACGAGTTCGACAAAATAGGCAACGCCTCTTTGATCACCCGCACAACCAACGACATTATGCAGATGCAGCAAGTGGT
>CALNBW010000226.1 GCA_937874815.1 uncultured Bacillota bacterium
AGATTTGGGGCAAGAGAATCTCGGTTCCTGTTTTGCGCCATGATGAGGGGGCTGATCCGGCTGCCGTAGTCTTTGATGCGTTGCAGTCGGCTAAAGCCCGTAATGTAGATGTGCTGATCGTGGATACGGCGGGGCGTTTGCACACCAAAAGTAACTTAATGCGGGAGCTGGAGAAAATCGGCCGCGTCGTGGGCCGCGAATGTCCGGGTGCGCCGCATGAAGTGTTGCTGGTGATTGATGCCACCACCGGGCAGAATGCGGTAGTACAGGCGGAGCAATTCGGCCAAAGTATGCCGCTTACAGGCCTAGTGCTTACTAAGATGGACGGGACGGCAAAAGGGGGCATCATTTTTGCCATTGCTAGCCAACAGCAGCTACCGGTGAAACTGATCGGCGTAGGCGAAACGCTAGACGACCTGCGCGATTTCCAACCCGACGAATTCGTGGCGGCCCTGTTTGCACATGATAATTAGCCTGGCAAGGCTTTTTGCTTGACAGCCGTGGCGGCGGCTGGTATTTTGGACAAGATTTATCTCTGGCCGAAATTGCGGAAGAGATGGGTACCAGCCGCCAAGCCGTTCATGATTTACTGAGGCGTTCCGAGCAAGCTTTCCAAGCCTATGAGGAGAAACTAGGGCTGGCAGAACGTTATGAAGCTCAGCAAAAGCTATTTACTCAGTTAGAAGACTTGCTTAGGCAAGTGGAAGATGAAACCGATCCTCGCTGGCAGCAAGTATTCCAACTGCTAGCTGAACTGCGCGAATAGGAGGGAGAGCGGCGTGGCATTTTCAAGCTTAACGGAAAAACTGCAGGCTACCTTTAAGCGCTTGCGCGGGAAAGGTAAGCTCACAGAAAAAGATGTAAACGATGCCCTGCGAGAAGTGCGCTTGGCCCTATTGGAAGCTGACGTCAACCACCGAGTGGTGCGCGATTTTGTGGCGGCCATTAAGGAGCGGGCTGTTGGCGCAGAAGTAATGGAGAGTATTACACCCGGCCAGCAGATGATCAAGATTGTGCACGAAGAGATGATTCAGCTCCTCGGCGGCACCGCCGGGCGTCTGCAAATAGCGAGTAAGCCACCCACCATCATCATGCTGGTGGGCCTGCAAGGGGCAGGCAAGACCACGACAGCCGGTAAATTAGCGCTGCATCTGCGCAAGAATGGCCGTCGGCCTTTACTGGTGGCTGGAGACGTCTACCGTCCGGCCGCTATTGAACAGTTGCACGTGGTTGGCAAACAAGCAGAAGTGCCGGTTTTCAGTATGGGGGATAAGCTTAGCCCGGTGCATATTGCTAAGGCAGGTCTAGAGCAGGCATTGCGCGATGGCCGCGATGTAGTGATTATTGACACTGCCGGTCGGCTGCATGTCGACACAGAATTGATGGAGGAGCTATCCAGCATCAAGGCCGAGGTTAAGCCCCATGAGGTCCTCTTAGTAGTCGATGCTATGACCGGTCAGGATGCCGTTAATGTGGCCAATACGTTCAATGACCAGCTCGGTATCGACGGGCTGATCATGACCAAATTAGACGGCGACACCCGTGGTGGTGCGGCACTTTCTGCCAAAGCGGTCACCGGTAAGCCCATCAAGTTTGCGGCAACCGGCGAGAAGTTAGACGCGCTTGAAGTTTTTCACCCGGACCGGATGGCATCTCGTATCTTAGGCATGGGTGATGTGTTGTCTCTAATTGAAAAGGCCCAGACTAGTTTTGATGAGAAAAAAGCCCTGGAACTAGGCAAGAAACTGCGCTCGGCCCAGTTCACGCTGGAAGATTTCTTAGAGCAATTACAGCAAGTGCGCAATATGGGCCCCCTGGATCAACTGCTCGGTATGATTCCGGGTATGTCCCAAGCCAAGCAGTTTAAGGACATGCAACCCGATGAAAAACAACTGGGGCAGATCGAGGCCATTATTTTCTCCATGACTCCGGAAGAACGACGGCAGCCAGAAATTATCTCCGGTAGTCGGCGGCGCCGCATTGCTGCTGGCAGCGGCACCACTATTCAAAGCGTGAATCGCTTGCTGAAGCAGTTTGAGCAAACCAAGAAAATGATGCGCCAATTTGGAGACCCCAAGGGCGGGCGTAAAAAAGGAATGCTCCCCTTTCCCTTTTAGCAACGCCAAAGGCGTTGCAGTAGATACCGGAAGGCTGCGGGGTGCTTTGCTATATGTCTCTCGCGACATCTTAAGATGTCGCTGCCGCACGTATTGTGGATGCGTATTGCTTACGCAATACACTGGCTGTAGGCACGATTGGCGTCAGCCTGTGCCCTAAGCAAACACCCCGCAGCTGATGCTCTTTTGCTTAGGCGCTAGCGCAACTGCCATGGGTACATAGTTTCTGAAAGGAGGTGAAGTGTATATGGCTACTAAGATTCGCCTACGCAGAATGGGTGCTAAGAAAGCACCTTTCTATAGAATCATCGTTTCCGACTCTCGTTCTCCGCGGGATGGTCGCTTTATCGAGGAACTGGGATATTATGACCCGACCACCAATCCCAGCACGATTAAAGTGGATAACGAGAAGGCAGCAGCCTGGCTCAAGCAGGGTGTGCAAATGTCTGATACGGTGCGCAGGCTGTTTGTAGAGGCGGGGGTCCTAGAGTAGAATAAGTAAAATAGACGACTGGGAGGTGTGCACATGCGTGAGTTGGTGCTTTTTATCAGTCGCTCGCTAGTTGATCATCCCGAACAGGTTGAAGTCTTTGAAGTCGAGAATGAACGGGGCTTAGTTTTACAGGTCAAAGTAGCTCCCGAAGACGTCGGCAAAGTAATCGGCAAGCAGGGCCGCATCGCCAAAGCTATTCGTTCCCTAGTCAAAGCGGCTTCTAGCCATGAGACTAGGCGCATCATGGTCGACATTCTGTCCTAGCACGCCACGCGTCAGGCTAAGAAAGGGTAGCTGGTTATCGGCACCTTTGGTGTGCGGGGCGAATTACGGGTGGCACCGGAGAGTGATCACCCAGATCGCCTGCAATCACTGGCCCAGATGCAGGTTTTTGTCTATCGGCAGGGAATTAGAGAGCCCTACCGGGTGCAGAAAATTGAACAGCAACGGGCCCTATGGCACCTGACGCTCGAGGGAGTGCAGACTCGCGAACAGGCGCAGGCTCTGGTAGGTGGCGAACTGCAGATTCCGAAGAGCAAGGTCTTACCTTTGCCGGCGGGAGAGTTCTATATTTTCCAGATTATTGGCTTGCAGGTGGAGACAGAGGCGGGCGAAGTATTAGGCCAGGTGGCAGAAGTATTGCAGCCTGGGGCCAACGATGTTTATGTGGTGCGCGACTTGGCCGGGCGGGAGCTTTTGGTCCCGGCAATTAAGCAAGTTGTCCTGGATATCGACCTTGCTAAGCAGCGCATGGTTATCAGGCCGTTGCCTGGGTTATTCGATGCTGCGGGTGAGCCGGATGCGCATTGACATCCTTACCCTGTTTCCTGATTTCTTCACTAGTATTTTCGCCACCAGCATTCTGCAGA
>CALNBW010000227.1 GCA_937874815.1 uncultured Bacillota bacterium
AATGGCAACGCCACAGGCGTTGCGAGGGCAATAGAAGTGATTGTTGCGCAGCAACCATCAGTTTGCTCCTAAATGGCAACGCCACAGGCGTTGCGAGGGCAATAGAAGTGATTGTTGCGCAGCAACCATCAGTTTGCTCCTAAATGGCAACGCCACAGGCGTTGCGAGGGCAATAGAAGTGATTGTTGCGCAGCAACTATCAGTTTGTACCTAAATAGCAGCGGGTTTGCCGTTGCTGGAAGGTGGTGAGGGGATTTGAACCCCCATTGGAAGCAGCAGCTAACAGGCTTGACCGATAAGAGCAAGCAGTCAATTGACAACTGGTGGCTGCAGAACAAAGACAAATACGCAGATCTGCTTGCAAAAACAGGTGTAGTGCCGGGAATGCTTTCAGTGCTCTGTCTATCGGCCGCACTACAACTGACCAACCAATGGCAGGTAGTCGTTGACGGTGACGTGCTCGGTGTAGTCAAAGATCCAAAGGCAGTGGTTAGCTGCGTGCAGGAGCTAGACGACGCCAACTGTGCAGCTTATGAGTCCGCATCCTTATTAAACGATGTGAAAATAGCTCGCAGCTATGGCACGCCAGCAATGCAAACAGCAGAAATGCAGCTATGCTTAGCAGACACACTACAGTGGGGTATACAGGGGGCTGTAATTGCGATAAACGATCGTGATGTTGTTGCTCTGAAAGACGTGTCCTGTGCCCAAGCAGTAGTCGCTAATCTTAAACAGAAAACTACAGAGCAGTTGGCACGGTTATATAAAAAGTTCAATGTTATTTCGCTCGACATTAAAGAAGACCTGCAAGTTATTGAAAAACCAGTAGCTATTGCTAGCTTAGTAGACGAACAAACCGCTGAAGCATTGTTGACGGCGACGAAACGGCCGCAACAGCGCAGTATCGCGTCACGTGGTACTTCGCGACCAGCTGCCACGCAGGCAGCGGCAACGCCAGCAGCCATTGAACCGTTGGTGCATGTCGAAGCTAAAGTAGAAGTATCCGAGACTAAAACAGTGCCCTACGAAACTGAATATGTTAACGATAGTTCTCTCTATAAGGGAGAGAAGAAAACGGTTACTAAAGGCCAAAACGGAACCGATGAAATCACCAGCGAGGTGACCCTGGTTAACGGGCAGGTAGTTGATTCTCAGGTAAAGAGCACTACCCGCATCCAGGAACCAGTGACTGCCGTTATCAAACAGGGAACAAAGGTGGCCGTTGTCACCGGTTCAGGGCGTTTTGTTTGGCCTACACAAGGTTATGTTTCTTCAGGTTATGGCCCCCGTTGGGGCAGCTTCCATCGAGCGGTAGATATTGCTGCATCCTATGGTACAGCTATCGTGGCCGCTGATAGCGGTGTAGTTACCTTCTCTGGCACCAAGGGCAATTATGGACGCCTCATCGAAATAGATCATGGCAATGGCTATGTCACTCGCTATGCTCATTGCTCGCAACTGCTAGTATCGAAAGGGACTAGGGTTAGCCGGGGGCAGCTTATTGCTAAGGTAGGCCAAACTGGCTATGCCAAGGGCAACCATTTGCACTTTGAAGTGCTCTACCATGGAGTTAACAAAAACCCACTTTCATATCTTAGGTAGTTAGACGCTGATGGGCGGCAGAAAGTTGCCGCCCTTTTTTGCTTTCTAGACTTATTTTTTTGCTCTCAGGCGCCAGCATTGTGCGTCAACCCATTCTCTGCTTGTCTCCCCCTATTTTGGCAAGTTGAAACTAGTCTATTGCGGCAGGTAATAGTAGTTGGGTCCGCGAATAAATACATTGATAGAGCCGAATCTCGTTTTTGATTGAGCTACGGTAGTGCATTAGAGGGGGCGGAGACAATGGGCCAGCTAATACTAGTTGTGGAGGACGAGAAACCGATAGCAGATATAGTCAAGTTTAACCTAGAAAAAGAGGGATATGAAGGAGAGGTGGCTTACGACGGCCGCGAGGCCTTAGAGAAAGCCTTTCGCCTGCAGCCCGATTTGGTACTGCTGGATATCATGCTACCCAAACTTAACGGGTTTGAAGTCTGTAAGCATCTACGTAGCTCCATGAATATCCCGATTCTCATGGTGACTGCTAAGGCAACGGAGACAGACAAGATCAATGGCTTAGAGCTGGGCGCGGACGATTACATAACTAAGCCTTTCAGCCCGCGTGAATTATTGGCCCGGGTAAAGGCCGCCTTACGTCGCGTTACCGAACTTTCGGGCGACACACAACAGTCCAGTTCTCTCCACTTAGCCGACCTAGAAATCGACTTTGCTAAATATAGCGTTTCCAAACGGGGCGAGCCGATAGAACTGACGGTGCGCGAATTTGAACTATTAAAATACTTGGCCCTCAGCCCCGGTACTGTTTTCGACCGTGAACACCTGCTAAAAGAAGTTTGGGGTTATGACTATTTCGGGCATGTACGCACAGTAGACGTTACTGTACGGCGTTTGCGCGAAAAAATAGAGGACGACCCGAGCCAGCCCGCCTACATTTTGATGCGTCGTGGGGTGGGCTACTACTTCCGGGAAATCTAACATGCATAGCATTCAAGGGCGCATTGTGGTCATCCACATCCTGCTGATTGTTTTAGCCATGATCATGGTGGGCGTCTATCTCCTAGACCGCTGGAAAGATTACTATATTAGCGATGCCGAACACCAACTGGAGCTGAAGGGGCGCTTGTTAGTTGATCAAGATCTCCTTAGTGATAACGACCTCATTGAAGCGGCAGCCGTGCTAGGTTTTGCCGACGAGGAGGGCTCTCATTTAGTTCTGCTTAACCAATCTATGCAGGCCATTGTTTCCTATGGCCCCGATATCGGCATTAAGCCCGGCAGCAGCTTGGTGGAGAATAAGCCAGTTGGTGATCTGCTCTCGCAGCCCCATGAAGAAGGGCCTTTCGTCGGCCTCTATATTCGCGGGGGCGTGGAATACCTCACCATGGCTATCAGGGCTGGTGGGCACGTGGAAGGGCAAGACATCGGGGCAATTTTCCTGCTCCAGCCCCTCAGCGGCGTCTATAGCATTTTGCGCGACATCCAAGGTACCTTGTTTAACGCCACTGTTTTGGCCATCGTAGTCATCACTATTCTGGGGCTAGCGTCAGCCCGCACCATCACCAAACCCATCCTCGAGATAACTTCACAGGCAGAGAAATTGGCCGCCGGCGATTTTGACATCAGCGTGCGGGTGCGTTCGCATGACGAAATTGGGCGTCTGGCAGAAGTGTTTAACTATCTGACGGAAGAGTTGCGCCAAAGTCTGCAGGCCATGGAGAATGAAAAAGGCAAGCTCGAAGCTATCCTTGAATACATGTCTAACGGCGTTATTGCTATAGATAACGATGGTAAGCTTATGCATATCAACCCTAAGGCCATGGAGTTGTTAGCCTTGCCAACCGAGGCTACGACCAGTGATGTGCTGGGCAGGCTCAGCCTAGGCACAGCAGCTGAAATTCTAGGGCTGGCCCCGGCTACTCTAGAACTAACTCTAGAGGATTTCAATAAAACCGTGTTACGGGCTTATCTCGCGCCGGTGAAGAGCACTAGCCAGCAGCTGAATGGTGTGGTCGTTGTGTTGCAAGACATGACGGAGCAATCCCGGCTGGATCAGCTGCGGCGCGATTTTGTGGCCAATGTCTCCCATGAGTTGCGCACTCCGCTCACTACCATCAAGAGTTACGTGGAAACACTGCTCGATGGGGTGGTCGACGACCCCTCTGTGGCCCAGC
>CALNBW010000228.1 GCA_937874815.1 uncultured Bacillota bacterium
CATAGTCGTTTACTGCTATATCTTAACTTATCCGAGGAAAGCCAAGAGACTTACGACTTTTTGGCGACAATCTACGCCGAGGCGGAAAAACACTATGATAGCAGCTCAGTATACGCTGTCGGCGGCTCCACAAATGCTTTAGACCTGTCGTCTACCTTTGCCACAGATAACCTGGTGATCAGCGTTCTCTCCGTTTTATTCGTTGTCTTGATCCTAACCTTCACATTCCAATCGGCGGGGCTGCCCTTTATACTCATCTCCGTGATTCAAGCGAGCATATGGATCAACTTTTCCTTACCCTATTTCACGGGGCAGGGTATCTATTTCCTGGGGTTTCTATTGGTATCCTCCATTCAAATGGGCGCAAATATTGACTATGCCATAGTGATTACTAGTCGTTACCTCGCCCTCAAAAGTGAGCTGCCGCCACGAGAAGCCATAGTGGAGGCTTTAAACCAATCTTTCCCTACGATCATTACTTCTGGTTCTATCCTGGCTGTAGCCGGCCTGCTCATCGGGCAGATTTCTACAGATGGCGCAACTTCTATATTGGGCACCTATTTGGGGCAGGGCACGATCATATCCGTATTCCTGGTGATCTTTGTTCTGCCGCAGCTGCTCTACCTGGGAGATGGGATTATTGAACGGACGTCTTTCAAATTGAAGACCTCCTCCAGCAGACCTATCCGCTCCGCGGGGAAGGTGCACGTGGCTGGCAGATTGCATGGTCAGGTCAAAGGGGAAATCGATGCTTATGTAGACGGCACTATTACGGGCGAGATACGCCCCATCAAGGATAAGAAAAAAGCAAGTACAGAAGAAATGGAGGATGGGGAGCATGAAGAGAGCTAATACCATGGTGGCCATGCTAATGATCCCTGCCTTATTACTGCTTCAGGTTGCACCGGCATTAGCTAAGAGTGTCTCTCCGCAAACGGTTTATATTGCTAGCGCCGACGATCTATTGGCCCTGGCTAAAAACTGCTCTTTGGATAGTTGGTCTCATGGCCGCACGGTGGTCTTGACAGCGGATATTGACTTGAAAGCAAAAAACTTCACCCCAATCCCCATCTTTGGTGGGACTTTTGACGGGCGGGGCCATAGTATTAGCGGCTTGTCCATCAATGTGGAAGGATCTAATCAGGGGCTTTTCAGGTATCTGGAGCAGGGCGGAGTGATCAAGAACCTGGTGGTTGAAGGCGTTGTTACTCCCGGGGGTGCCAAAAGCTATATGGGCGGCATATTGGGCAACAACATGGGGACCCTGGAGAACTGCAGCTTCTCTGGTTATGTTAAGGGCAAGGATAATGTAGGTGGTCTGGTGGGCTGGAATGGCACTACGGGGAGGTTGATCAATTCCTCTGCCAACGGGGTTATCTATGGGGAGAGTAAAGTAGGGGGAGTGGCCGGGGCCAACGCGGGGACTATTCTGCGCTGCGCTAATAATTCCCAGGTAAACACTACGGTGGAAGAGCAAAAGCTGAACTTCGAGAATTTGGACATTGAAGACGTCAGATTATCGAAGCTGGTCTATGATGCTGCCGATATTGGCGGCATTGCTGGACTGAACACCGGTGTAATACAGAGCTCGGAGAACTATGGCAGCATTGGCTACCCTCATGTGGGTTATAACGTGGGCGGAATTGCCGGTAGGCAAAGTGGTTATCTCACCGCCTGCGTCAACCAGGGAACCATCAATGGCCGCAAAGAAGTAGGAGGAATTGTGGGGCAGATGGAGCCCTTTGTCTCCTCATCTATTCCACCGTCGAAACTGCGGGAACTACAGACAGAACTCTATAACCTGCAGTCTATGATTACCAAGCTACTCAAGCATACCGAAGGTAGTTCCAACGTAATTAACGAGAATCTGTCTCTTATTCAAGGCGATCTCGATGCTAGCCGGGCCCATGCCGAGTCGCTGATAAACCAGACGGAGGCGCTGCTCAACAAGGATATAGAAGAGATCAATAAGATTAGCCTAACGGCGATAGAGGCCATGGACCGGTTGGTTCCTATTATCAAGACCCTTACTGATACAGTGGAAATAATGAACCGGGCCTCTTCCTCAGTTAATGCGTCCTTGCGCTATCTGGCGAACGCTATGGGGGAAGTTGATAGGTTAGGTGGGCAATATGAGGAACTAGTTGCCGCCCTGGATTATCCCCTATCTCAACTATTTGCAGCTGGTCGCAACCTAGAGCAAGCCCTCTCGTATTTAATACAGGCGCTGGAATCGCTATATGAGAGAGAGGGCAGCGACGTATGGCTGCCTCTCCTTCGCGATGCTCAGGAAAGCCTGACTAAGGCTGGCGCCCACCTGAAGGAAGCAGTAGGCAATTTGGAGGATGCGGAAGCCTGCATGGCGGAAATCATAAAGACCTTGGGTGTGATAGGAAGCGACATGCAGTATGCTTTCTATCGCTTACAGTATGCGCACGAGGTACTGGGGCAGGCCATGGATCGTGTTCCTCCTATGCTGCGGGGCATTACTGATCTGTTAGACTATCTGCGCCGGCAGCCAAGGTTGGAACTTGCTACAACTAATGACTTATACCAACAGACGAAAGAAAACCTTTTTAGATCCATAGATGGTGTGTCCGGCTCTGTGTTTCAGCTGCTTGACGTTATGAACGAGGAAGGGAACAGGCTGATTGGCGATGTCCAAGAAGTTAGCGACCAGCTGTTCCTTGTTTTTGATCTACTGCTGAATATGGTGGAGGAGATAACTGAGGGTGAAATAGACCCGGGTAACATCGTAGAAGATGTCTCCCGCAAAAATGTGGATGGGAAAACACAAGGGAAGGTAAGCAACAGTAAGAACCTGGGCATCGTAGAGGGCGATGTTAACGTAGGCGGCATTGCCGGTGCCATGGCCATTGAGTTAATCGCCGATGCGGAAGAGGAGCTGAGCCTCAAGAATAAGCCTTCTCTGAGGGCGGCGTTTCAAACCCGGGCTATTATCAGCGACTGTGAAAATGCAGGCATTATCGTCGGAAAGAAAAATGGCGTGGGTGGCATCGTTGGTAACATGGACTTGGGTTATATCAAGGGCTGTGTTGGAGCCGGCTCTGTGGAAAGCACTGATGGCAACTATGTGGGCGGAGTTGCCGGCAAGGCCAACGGCCCTATTAACTCTAGCTATGCCAAAGCAACTCTACAGGGGGGTAACTATGTAGGCGGTATTGCCGGGCTGGGGCAGGAGATTACCAATTGCTATTCTATGGTGATAGTCAACAGGGGCAGGGCCTGTATTGGCGCCATCGCTGGCTTCGTTGAGAATAACGGCGCCATCAAGAACAACTTTTTTGTCAGTGACGTACTAGCCGGCGTTGATGGAATCAGCTACGCAAAAAAGGCAGAGCCCATCGCCTATGAAGCACTGGTTGCCGTAAAAGGCCTGCCAGCCATCTTCAAGCAACTTAAACTGATCTTTTGGGTAGATGACAGTCTGCTGGGTGTCATCGAGTTTAACTATGGGGACTCGATTAGTGAAGAGGATCTACCACAAATCCCTGCCAAGGAAGGGCATTACGCACGGTGGGAGAAGTTCGATCTAGCGAACCTTGCTTTTGACTATGAGGTCAAAGCCGAATACTTCCCGTATATCAGTATCCTAGAAAGCCAGGAGAAAAGAGTAGGGCCCCTGGCGATCGCCTTAGTCGAAGGGGATTTTGTAGAGGAAGACTCTTTGACCTTAGTAAAAAGCCAGGGCGAGGGAGATTTCTCCCCGGGGAACGAGGACTTCTTGGAGGCGTGGAGCGTTACTATCCCGGACGATGGTAATCCCACTCACACAATTCGGTTCATTCCAGCTGAGAAGCAACGAGATTTATTGATATATGTGCTGGCAAATAGGGAATGGGTTAAGACTAATGCCAAGTGGGATGGCAAATACCTGGTATTCAAGGCTGGGGGCAATGCCGTGACTTTTGCTTTGGTGAAAGGCAAGCCTTCTTATGCTGTATACTGGGCTGCCCTGGGGTTGCTGCTAATTGGGGCTTTAGCCTATGCCCTAACAAAGCGCAAAAGGATTTCCAAGGCAGCCTAAGCCCCCAGCCGCGGGGACGGTCGCCATGGCTGGTTAGCAGCCATAGCGACCGCCACTGAAGTATTAGGCCACACGCGCGCGAGCAGGACCACGACCTTTGTCAGCAGTCTCCGACCATCCCTGTGACAGCCTGTGGTTACCTCGTAGGGTCCAAGCTGCTCAGCCTCGCTTCTAGGGCATCCAGCTGCGCAGTTAGTTCCTGCGGCAGGGTTGCTCCGAAACCAGCATAGTATGCTCTGATCGATTCTACTTCCTGTAACCACTCTTCCTTGTTGATGGACAGCAGTTCCTGCATGTCTGCCTCGGTAACATTAAGCCCTGACAAGTCGATGGCATCTACAGTTGGCATTAGGCCAATGGGGGTCTCTACAGCCTTGCCTGTGCCCGATACTCGGGCAAAGATCCATTTGAGCACTCGGCTATTATCCCCAAAACCGGGCCAGAGCCATTTGCCGTTGCTATCTTTGCGGAACCAATTTACATAGAAGATTTTTGGCAGTTTGCCCGCGTCAGTCTTTCTGCCAATGTCTAGCCAATGCTGAAGGTAATCACACACGTGATACCCGATGAAAGGCAGCATGGCAAAAGGATCACGACGCACCTGGCCAATGTTGTCGCTAATGGTGGCAGCCGTAATTTCCGATCCCATGATAGAACCCATAAACACTCCATGATTCCAGTCAAAGCTCTCATGGACTAACGGGATAGTGCTGGGGCGGCGGCCGCCAATCAGGATGGCCGATATGGGAACTCCAGCCGGGTCTTCCCATTCCGGTGCAATTGACGGACACTGTTTAGCGGGTGTAGTAAAACGAGCATTCGGATGGGCCGCTGGCTTACCCGAGTCGGGTGTCCAGTCGTTCCCTTGCCAGTCTATGAGGTGGGCCGGAGCCTCGCCATCTATGCCTTCCCACCAAACCTCGTTAGCATCTGTTATGGCTACATTGGTAAACATGGTGTTTGCACTTATGGTCTGCATCGCATTCGGATTTGAAGCCGTAGATGTGCCAGGAGCCACGCCGAAGAAGCCTGCTTCCGGGTTTATCGCATATAGCAGCCCGTCCTTGCCAAACTTCATCCAGGCGATGTCATCACCGATGGTTTCCACTTTCCAGCCGGGGATGGTCGGTATGAGCATTGCCAAATTGGTTTTTCCGCAGGCGCTGGGGAATGCGGCTACCATATACTTTACGTCGCCTGCCGGGTCGGTCAGTTTCAGGAGCACCATGTGCTCGGCCAACCAGCCTTCGTCACGGGCAATCACAGACGCGATGCGCAAGGCAAAACATTTCTTGCCTAAGAGTGCGTTGCCGCCATATCCAGAGCCATAGGACCAAATGGTCCTATCTTCAGGGAAGTGGGCGATATATTTTTCCTCCATAGGCGCGCAAGGCCACTCGACGTCTTCCTGCCCATCCTGCAAAGGATAACCAACCGAATGGAGGCAGGGTACGAAGTCCCCGTCTGGTCCCAGGGCTTCCAGCACCTCGGTGCCTATACGGGCCATGATCCGCATGTTGACTACCACATAGGGGCTATCGGTCAGCTCTACGCCTATCTTCGAGATAGGGGAGCCAATGGGGCCCATGGAAAAGGGGATAACATACATGGTTCTGCCTTTCATGCAACCCCTATAGAGCTCACGCATTGTCGGCTTAAGTTCCTTGGGGTCAATCCAGTTGTTAGTTGGACCCGCATCTGCTTCTTTTACAGACGCAATATAAGTGCGGTTCTCTACCCTCGCTACGTCCGACGGGTCGCTACGAAACGCATAGCACCCAGGAAAACTTGCCTGGTTTAAAGGCGTGGCGACACCAGACTTAACCATCTGCTCCAACAGCTGACTGTTCTCTGCCTCAG